>DAIUCR010000005.1:0-3924 GCA_036846065.1 Patescibacteria group bacterium
CAACAAAACGACCGCCTTTATGGGCGGTTGTTTTATTGTTAATGCTCTGAGCGACTGAAAGTCACTTGTGGGATTCGCTCGTGCGCACAAAGCGTTGACTTTTCTTTTTCCTAAGTTAGTCTAAATTTAGTATCGTATGTGGAGGTCTCCACATACATATTGTCCCGTGAAACTTAAATGGAGGATCTGATCATGAGTACCTGCCCGAGATGTAATGGCGATGGAAAATGCCAAAACAAGCATCATGAAGAAATATGTGGCCACCCCGACGAGTTTTTCCTTGGAGGTGGCTGTCCTGAATGTGGAGGTTATCGAGACTCTCCTGGTGATTGTCCGGTTTGCCAAGGGACAGGAGAGGTCGAAGACGACTGACCCAGGTCTGCCACATTCTACTGTCGCCCGATTTCGGGTGACTTTTTTATACAAGAAATTTCTCTGGTGTAAAAAAATACCACCCATGTTGGGTGGTGTCAGAGGGATTCTTTCTTTATTTCTTTCGCATCGAGTCTTTTTCTGAGTCGCTTGAGTGCACTTGCCTCGATCTGTCGCACACGTTCTCGTGTAACACCAAGTTTAATTCCGGCACTTTCGAGTGTGTGCACTTCGTATCCGCGAAGCCCAAAACGCATGCAGATGACCTCTCGTTCTTTGGATCGAAGGTTGTCTACGAGTGCGTCGACAAATTTCACGGTCGATCGATCGAGCGCCATCTCCATGGGTCCTTTTCTTTCGTCAGAGATCGTGTCGATAAGAGCACTATCGTCACCAGATGCTCCGAGGTTAAGAGAGAGGGGTTCATCAAAAACAGATAGGTCCACGGGGGAGCGTGACTTTCTTTTTGCCCCTTCCTTTACATCAATGATGAGTCCAATGAATGCGAGTCCTCCGTATTCAAGCAAGTAGTCCACGCAAGAGACGAGAAGTAGTTCGTCAACAGGTTTTGTCATGACCCTCTCCTTTGAAATAAGTAGGAAGGTGTACTCACTTTTCGTATAGTGCAATGGGTGACCAAATAAAGCAAGTGCATCGAGTGTGAAGGGAAAATGCTCACGTTGATTGTGCAATTGTGGGATATTCCATAGAATGTGTCCGTGGAGAAATTTTCTAAATATACACCTCTTTTTTGGGCAACCTTGATGCTTGGTGTGTTGTATGGGCTCATGATGTGGGGAGTGTCACTTCTGCAGACGTCACCGTCGTTGAACGTGGCAGATCTCTTGTCGCCCCCGCAAGAGGTAAAGGATGTTGCAACGACTACATCACCTTCCGTGCAGCTTTTTCAGTACATCGAAGTAGTGGATGGATGCGGATCATACTTTGAAGGACCATGCGTGAATATGCGTTCGGGGCCAGGCATTGATCATCCTGTGGTCGCACGATTGCGGAATGGAGTCGTGCTTAAGGTTGATGATGTCGTGACACATGATGGGCAGGATTGGTATAAGATCGGATTTGATGGATATATTCATTACCCTGAGCGTGTCACAGGGGATTGGTATGTTGCGAGAGAGCACGTACGCTTGTTCACTGATGAGGGTGACAAACAATTATCAAAGGAAACTCCTGCGACGAGTACGAAGCGCATCGTTATCGATCTTTCCGAGCAGATGCTCTACGCATACGATGGGGATATTGTGTTCATGAAAGAGCCAGTCTCATCCGGACTCAAAGAGACTCCGACCCCACGTGGTATATTCTCTGTGTACAAGAAAACCCCAAGTCGTTACATGCAGGGACCGATACCTGAAGTGAGCGATCAGTACTTCGATCTCCCTGGAGTTCCTTGGAATCTCTATTTCACCTATGGCGGCGCGGTCATTCATGGTGCATATTGGCATGATTATTTTGGGAAAAGATGGTCACATGGGTGTGTGAATCTTTCACCCGAAAAAGCAAAAGAGCTCTATTTGTGGGCAGATGTCGGAATCTCTGTTGTGGTGAGAGATTAAAGAAAATAGGTCGTTTTGATACCTGCTATAGGGTGTACTTGGTGTCGTACGTGCTCTTGACAGTGGTGCGTGTGTGTGGAACCATGCTCGCATGATACCCGTCGCGCCCGTTGTTACTATTCCGGTCAATATACCGAGTGCGGAAGTGTATACGCAGTTTCAAGGCGTTGAGCAGGGCCTCGAGAAGCGTACGCTGTCTATTTTGCCCGCTGTGCGAGACGTGCCATTTTACTCCCAATTCAAGGATATTACTTCTCCTAAATGGAAAAAGGTGGGATGCGGAATAGCGAGCCTTGCGATGGTCATTGAGTATTACGAACCGAACACGGTCTCGGTGGATAAACTTCTTGGGCAAGCGATCGACTCTGGGGCATACCAGAACAATGCAGGCTGGATACATAAGGGACTCGTGTCTCTTTCTCGAAAATATGGTCTTGATGGAAAAGCGTACGACCTCTCCAGTGGCGATAAAGAAACTGCACTCAAGGCACTCAAGAGTCATTTGAAAGACGGCCCAGTTATGGTGTCGGTGCATTATAAGTTTGACCCCAAAAGTACGATACCCCATCTCGCGATCATAAATGGCATTGACGGTGACATTGTGTACTACAATGATCCGGCGATGGACAAGGGTGGAAAACAAATTTCCACAACACAATTCCTAAAGGCGTGGAAGAAAAGATTCATCGTCTTTAGGCCAGCGAAAGAAACGGAGAAGGTTGCAATGAGTGTGTCTCCTGATGTTGAGAAAGAAGAGCTTGTGCATGTTGAGACCATTGAGAAAGATATTGACGATATGTTGGTTGCCTCAGTAGCTCCTCGGAGTGCCGAGATTTCCCATGATGAGATCGTGATAGGGAAAGAAGTGGATACTTCCTTTTTTGGGTTCGTGAAGGGTGTGGTGACGAAGTTGGTCGCCATTCATCTTATGGGGCAAGAGAAGGAAGGTGGGGTCAGTTAAAAGAACTTTCTTCGGGCGGAATCGTGGTATAATTGAAGTATACATATGACCATTCGTACCCTTTATTTTACTGCCGTCTCCGTACTGATGTTTGCAGTTGCTCCGAGTCTTGTTTTTGCAGCGGATGTCGTGCGGAACATCACTTTTCCTGTCGGTGGAAGTGACTACATGTTTCGAAATGATTTTTTAGAGCCACGCGGTGGAGGAACACGTCAGCATCAAGGGAATGATATTATTGCAGCGAAGATGACTCCACTCCTCTCTGTTATTGACGGTTATGTGAATTTCGTCGCAATTCCTGAGGCGACGTGGGGGTATGAGATCGAATTGCAGGATGATGAGGGATATACCTACGATTATCTTCATGTGAACAATGACACTCCTGGCACCGATGACGGGAACGGTGGTCCTGCGAATGCGTATATGGCGGGAATCACGCATGGTGCGCGTGTGACGAAAGGGCAGATCATTGGATGGGTTGGCGACAGCGGAAACGCTGAGACGACAGTTCCACATCTTCACTTTGAAATGCACGATCCGGAACATAAAGTCATTAATCCTTTCTACTCCCTTTCTGCTGCATCAGGAGGGAAGGGGGTGTCATCGAGTCTTCCAAGTACGGGAACAGTCGAGCCGACCTTCGAAGAGCGAAAGGCGTCCTTGCGATACATTTTTTCAAAATCAACAAAAGACGGAAGTGAGTCGTCTGAGGTGCGCCAGCTTCAGCTCACTTTAAAAGCGATGGGTCATTTTACATATCCTGTTGCAACGGGATACTTTGGTCCGATCACGAGAGATGCGGTCATTGCATATCAAAAGAAGAAGGGTATTCCACTAACGGGAGAGGCAGATCTTCTTACGAGGCGAGCACTCAATACTGAGCTTGGAACATGGGATCCGAATGACTATATTCCGTTTTATAGCGAAGCGGCGGAGCGTGCGATCAAGATCGCGCAACTTCGTCAGCAGATATATCTTCTCGAAACACAACTTCGCCAGATCCGTGGTTACTGA
>DAIUCR010000005.1:4024-26705 GCA_036846065.1 Patescibacteria group bacterium
GCCTTTTCTTTTCTTGCGAGATACCATGAGCTAAAGAGAATACTTAGCGTAAAGGTCATTGCATAATATGCGATGTTGTCGCATGCAGTGAGTGCCGGCGCACCCGAGAGCACAGCAAGGAAGACACCCGTGAGACCATCAAAGGCGATGAGGGCCGCAAGAATGGTTGTGTATCGTACCACCATTTCTCTCTCGATCCGAATCGTTGAGCGGAGAAGTAATCCAAGAAGAGCAAATGAGACGATAGCTCCGACGATGTGTAGTGCAAGGATGTATGTAAGCATCTACTGATTATAACGAAGGAATGTTTCTGACTCAACGTGCAATGATCATCTTTTGGACGATAAAACGAAACGGAACGAACATGAGTGCCCATGGAATGACGGTGATGACGATGGGGACAACAACGGATGGGTCGGGGAAGAATTTGTCCGCAAGATACACCGCAAGAGTGAAATTCATATACGAAAGACATACTGCGGAAGTGATGCGGTCGCGCTTGTCTCTCCAGAACGGAGCAAGATATCCAAGGAAATGAAATCCGATGAAACAGATGGTGACAATAAGTAGTGTCCACCACGTGCTTCCGGTCGTCATGCCGTCCATGATCGCATATGCTTGCTTTGCGACGATTCCTGCGATAAGTATGCCAAGAAGGAGAACGGAGATCGAACGGTACCAGACGTGCGTGCGGAGAATGAGCGGTGTTGCATATCTTTTCACTATTTGCGCGAGTGCGAATGGGATGATGATGACTTTTGCAAGTGAGAGCATCATGGAGAGATAGTCGACCGATACGCTTTCGCCCGCAAGGAGTTTGATCATGAGTGGGATAGAGAGTGGCGCAAGGAGAGAGGTAAGAACGGTGACAACAAGCGCGAGGCTCTGTCTTCCTCCGGCGAGTTCGGTCAAAAATGGTGACGTCATTCCTGCAGGCATTGCGGCGAGAATGAGGAGGGGGAGTGCGAGGTGCGGAATGAACTCTAGCGCAAGAAAATACACAACTGCGGGATACACCACAAGCATGAGCAGTGTTTCCATGATGAGCAGTGTCTTATCTTCGAACTGGTGCATGACCTTTGTCATATCTATCTTGAGCGCAGAGAGAAAGAAGATGATGGAGATAAGAAGTGCACCATGGGGAGCTATGGGAGCAAGCTGGTCTGGCCACATGAGGGCAGAAAGTAGTGCGATGAATGGTATCGCATAATATGATTCAAGTATGTTGCGCAAAGGCGTGAGTACGGTATTCATTGTCTATACAAGGATAGCATATTTATATATTGTATAATGTATCTCACTTGGTTATTTGCGCCGCGATCACCTCAAATATATGGAAACACATATGAAGCTTAACGTATTCATCGAGCCAGTCTTCAGGTTTCTTCAAACGATACCGAAGGGGAGGGTGGTGACATATAAAACAGTGGCACAGCAGTGCGGTCTTTTGAATCCGCGGAACGTGAGTTGGATACTTCGCCAAAACACAGAACCCGATAGGATTCCTTGCTATAAGGTCGTGCGTCATAATGGCCATCTTGCGACAGGGTATAAATTTGGTGGACCGAAGGAGCAGTGGAGGCGTCTTGTTGCAGATGGCGTCGTATTCAAGGGTTCAGTTGTTTCAAAGGAGTATTTTGTTGAATGAGGTACGGGCTTGCCAATATACCCTGGGGGGTATATACTATGACATATTCACATATCGAAATTATGCACCTCGGTGCCCTGTGTGACTATATTAGCTTTTTAATGAACAAAATATTATGTCCAAAGAAAACAATGTGATCGTATATTCGACTCCAACATGCCCCTACTGTGTGATGGCAAAAGATTATTTTACAAAACATGGCATTACGTATCGTGATGTCGATGTGAGTCAAGACCGCGCGGCGGCAATGGAGATGATAGAAAAAAGTGGTCAGATGGGTGTCCCCGTCATTGATATCAACGGAGAGATCCTTGTTGGTTTCCAGCCCCAAGTATTTGAGCAACTTCTTAATAAGTGATCTTATTTCACGAACGGGTCATTAGTTGTTGACTTTATTTGGCGCTCACGTATCTTCATAAACAGAAACTCTTTATTATAGAGAGGTGGGTATGGAAAAAGGCTATCGAGAATTAAAGTGTTCCGGTTGTCCAAAGAAGTTGCGCATCACCATTACGGAACTTCACTACGGAAAACGGGTCGAAGTAACTTGCCCTCATTGTTGTGCAAAGACTCGCGTCATTATTCCCGTTCCCGCGCCAGATAAAAAAGACGCATCATCATTCATTGATGAACTCTATGACGTCTTTGATATTTTTTCAGGGAAATCAAAGTGAATCACATTTCGAACACTCAATGAAAATTGAGTGTTTTCTTATGTGTATTTACTGCGTACTTGATTTTAAATCACTGAGGTCTAGTATGGTTTGTAGTCTTTGCACACGTGGAGATAATAATGAAGCTTGGAGAATTCATCGAAAAGTACAAACTACCGGACTCTCTTGAGGTGAATCGTATTCCGGTCAAGCATCCGGAAACAAAAGAAAAGATATATATCAAGAGTCGATGGTTTAACGGATTTTGGTATCAAACCTTCCCAGGACCACTTCATGGGCAAATATATCCGTGTCAGTACGTACAAGATCTTACTGACCTTGAGATCTATGCGCGCGCAAGAGGGGAGTTAGAAAACATCCGAAAGTCATCTTTGTCCACCCATCCATGAATCAGGTGGTCCCCCGAATGAACTTCGGGGGATCTTGTATATGTGCTATCCACATGTTTGACGATACTTACAAATATGATACTCTTCCTCAAAGTTGTTCTTGTGTCCGACATGAGACGAGCATTCTGGTGACCATACGATGGTCGATAGAATGCTCGTCTCATTTTGAGATGGGTATAACGTAAAGGAGACAACATGAAATTCGTTCGTATTGGTCTTGCCTGCCTTCTCTTCGCATCGGGAGTGGCCTCACTCGCGCATGCAGGGGTGCAGAAGGAAGCAGTGCCGTCTTATTCGGTGGAAGCGGCCACTGCTTCGTCTGCAGCTCCCGCCGAGAAGCCGATGATGCTCGCAGGGTATGTGTGGACCTGCCGCGCAGAAAGCCAATTTGGCTGGGGCGAAGGCATTGGTTACTCCCCTGGCCAGGCAAGGAATGTTGCGATGTATCAATGTCGCATCAACACACCTTATGGTGATGTCTGCTTCGTGGTTTCTTGCTGGTAATTTCCCACTGAAATAAGATTTCTCGTATCTCCCAGATAAACTCTGGGGGATTTTTTATACAACAAAAAAGCACTCTTTCGGGAGTGCTTTTTTGTTGTATGTTTTGTCTGACCTTTTACTGTGGGGTGACAAATGAGAACTCCGTGCTTGCTCCAACATTATTTGCTGCATCAAGTGACTCTGCAATCGCATAATAGGTGGTGCTTGCAGAAAGCCCTGAAAGTCCTATGCTGTGCGCCGTAACAAGTGCAGAATCATTTTGCACAAGCGCACTTCCTGTATTTACGGGTGTCGTTGTGCTGTAGTACACCTTGCTCGTCGCAACCTCATTGGTTGTCCACGATATTGTCGCCGTCGTTGAGCTATTTGCAGTTCCTGTAACCGCGCTCAATACTGGAGCTGCTGTGTCTGGTGTCGTTGTTGCTCTATCGAGCTTGTCCCAGATTCCTGGAGGAATTGTTTTGCAGCGAGGAAGAATTGGGTCTTCATCGTCACCATCATGATGCTTGCGCCATCCTGGGGCAATGAGATGTCCGGGAGGAACTGCGACGCAGAACTCCGAACCCTGCTTCATTACTCTCTTGCGCTCCTCATTTCGTCCCTCATTGTCGTCTCCATCATCTTCATTTTCATCATCGTCACTCTTCATGAGTGGTGTTCCTTGAAGGAGTTCATTTATTTTACGCATGGTCTTTGGGCCAACATAACCCGTCCCTTCGATACCATGTTCCTTCTGGAAACGCTTTACTGCTTCCTTTGTGAGGCGCCCATAGTATCCACTAACGGTACCTTCAGGGTAAATGGTCTTGTCTCCTGCGAGGATCGTCTGGAGGAGTTTTACTTGCTCACCCGTCATGCCTTCCTTGAGGTCTCCGATCAACTTCATTGTTCCCGCAACATCTTTTTGTGCGGTCTGCACAGCACTTTGTGCTTGTTTGAGTGCGGTGATCTTTTCCATAAGGAGGGTGATCTGTGCCTGCAATTGTGCGATCATCGCATCGGTTGATGTCGATGTCGTAGTATTTGCAAATGCGGTCGTGGTGCTCCCCATGAGGATTGCCGCGGTCACGAGTACTGCAACTGTTTTTTTCATAGATTAATTACAAAATAATGATTAATGTCTGCGAACACTATATACGACGAATGAATATGGTATTTCTTACACATTCACTGCTTGGGTGATTATACATCAATATCTCCACTTTTTCAGTAATCATGCCGCTCAAAATGGGTCAGGTAACCATGTGATATGTTTTCAGTATGTGTGGATTCTTTGCTTGCCTATGATATGCACACTTATTTTGGGCGTGTTATGATAAACAGATAATCATTGTTTTATGCCAAACGTAATAGATCGAGCAATTCTTGCAAAGTTTTTAGAAAAAAAAGAGGTCGCGCCAAATAAGTATGAATTGACGTTCTTGCTTGATCGGCATATGGAGTATAAGGCGGGTCAGTATATTTGGGTGGAGCTTCCGCAGATCAGGCATGATGACCCAAAGGGGAGTCGCCGGAGTTTCTCACTTCTTACTGCTCCAAGTGACAGTAAAGAGGTTTCTATATTGGTTGAAGGAAGTGAAAGTGGTTTCAAGCGATCACTCCTTAATCTTGAGAGGGGGTCTGAAGTGAATATCATCGGACCATTCGGCGTGACATTTTGTCTTCCTGCGTACGATGACACTCCGATCGTGCTCCTTGCGAAGGGTACGGGTATCAGCCCTTGTGTCAGTTTGATCAGATGTGTTGCAACGGAGCGCCCGCACCATAAAGTGACGCTCATCTATATCAATGACACTCACGAACAAGTTCCGTTCACTGACGAGATACTTTCGCTCACTACGGCGGATGGCAATCGTAAGGGTGTTGTGCTTGATCGAGCTCTCGAGTGGGGTGATATCAGGGATCTTCCACACCTCGATCGGTCGATGTTTTTCATTTCCGGAGATCAAGCGATGGTGGATGGAGTGACCGAACTCCTTATTACGAATGGGGTCTTCTCGCACCAACTTCAGTACGAGAGTATCTATCCCACCCCAAAAGAGTCTCAAATACTCAAGAAGATCTATGAGGATTCTTTCACAAATAATGTGAACGGCGTTATTGGTGAGGACGGCGTCTTGCAACGCAATATCATCTTTCGTCTCGCTGTTGAAGAGTCTTCAAATCATGTCGTTATTACAGACTCGAATGGAGTGGTGTATTTTGCGAACAAAGCAGCACTCACCACAACGGGGTATACGCTTGATGAGATGCGTGGAAATACTCCTCGACTCTGGGGTGGGCTTATGTCGCGAGATTTTTATCAAGATTTTTGGAAGAAAATAAAATCCGGTGAACAATTTACCAGTGAAGTGGTGAATCGTCGCAAGAGCGGAGAGATCTATAATGCTATTTTGCACGTGTCCCCGATCTTTGGCGTAAATGATGAGATCATTGCGTATATTTCAAATGAGGAAGACGTTACGAAGTTAAAAGCTGCTGAAGCACTCCTTAAGGAAAGTGATACTCGTCTCAATCTTGCTCTTGAAGTCTCAAAAATCGGCGTGTGGGACCTCGATATCCCAAATGATAATGCGGTCTGTTCACAAAAAACAGACCAGATATTTGGGTTCGATACACCGAGGACGGATTGGGGTATCAAGGTGCTTATGGAACTTATTCTTCCTGAGGATCGTGCGGCCGCACAGAAAACAATGGAGATCGCAATGGAAACGGGGAGCTATAATTTACAGATCCGTGTAGTGTGGCCAGACAAATCGATACATTGGGTCGAAGCGGTTGGACACGTGTACTATGACAACGAACATCGTCCAATAAGAATGTTGGGTACCATTCTTGATATTACGGAAAGCAAGAAAGCCGAAGAAGAGCTCAAGCGTTTTGAGGCGATCGTCCTTGATAGTGATGATGCGATCATTGGTGCGACGGCCGAGTGTGTCGTGATGAATTGGAACGATGGCGCAGAGCGTTTATACGGTTTTTCTGCTGAAGACATGATCGGTAGATGCTGTGAGGGTGTTCTTACGCAGGGAACGAACGATCTCGAGAAACTTTTTGCACGAATAAAGAACGGAGAAAGGGTATCTAATCATCATGCGGTGCATAGTCGCAAGGATGGCTCACTTGTGGATGTTTCTCTTACTATTTCTCCGATCAAAGATCACGCCGGGGTAGTGACGGGAGTTTCGATGATCGCTCGAGATATCACGAAAGAAAAAGCGATCGATAAGGCAAAATCAGAATTTGTCTCCCTTGCTTCTCATCAGCTGAAAACTCCACTTTCTGCGATCTTGTGGGCTGGCGATATGCTTGTAAAAGAAACCGCCACCTCTCTTAATGAGACACAGCATGGTTTTCTTGTTGATCTTGTAGATTCTGCGGAGCGCATGAAATTACTTGTTGACCAGCTCTTGAATGTCTCGCGTATGGAGTCTGGGGTCTTGCGCGTTGATCCAACCCCCGTACAGTTAGAAGATCTTATTCAGGGTGTTGTTGATCACGAGCTTTTAACAACAAAGACTGCGTGCAGTATCTCCTTTGTTAAGCCCCAAGATAAGTTACCTCTTGTTCCGACAGATGAATTCTTGCTTCGTGAGGTCATCTCAAATCTTATTGTGAATGCCGTGCATTACTCGAAGCCTGATTCGTGTGAAATAAATGTAAGTCTTGAGCGTAGGTCAAGTGATTACCTCATCTCTGTTTCTGATAAGGGTATCGGAATACCTGACGATGTTCGTCATCGCATCTTTGAGAAATTATTCCGCGCACCGAACGCTCAAAAGAGAACTACTGATGGCACAGGTCTTGGTCTATATCTGGTAAAATTGATCGTCGACAGCTCTGGTGGTCAGATATGGTTTGATTCAAAAGAAAATGTCGGCACGTCATTCCATGTCTCAATACCTCTTTCGGGGATGCAGCCACGCGAGGGTGATAAGAGTCTGATTATTTCTCAGTAAAGTCTATTAAACGAATTATTAACATCTCACTATATATGGAAAAAAGACACACGATCCTTCTTGTAGAAAATGACACATTCTTGAATAAGATACTTGTTTACGAGTTGGTACAACAAAATTTTGATGTGATACTTGCCGACAACGGCGAAGCGGCTTTCGAGCGTCTTGCTGAGCGGAAGCCCGATATCATGATCCTTGACCTCATGTTGCCCGTGAAGGATGGCTTCGAGGTGCTTGAAGAAATGAAATCGACGGAAGTATTTAAGGATATTCCCGTCATTGTGCTCTCTGCGTTATCGAAAGATGAGAATCTTGAGCGTGCACTTGCGCTTGGTGCGGTGGGGTATTTTGTGAAATCAGACATTTCAATTCCTGCACTTGCCGAGAAAGTGCGCGGTTTTCTTGAGCCAAAAGAATAACAGAGACAGAGATGGTTGCGTGCACTCTCTGATCCTTAAAATTTCTTAAGTAATGACATATATCGATAGATCGGGAATCATGCGTTTTGTGCGTTATGTGGCAGTTGGCACGAGTACCTTTGGACTCGATCTTGCGCTGTTGGTGTTTTTTGTGCAGGTAGTTCACCTTCAGTATCTCTTTGCGACGGGAATAAGTTTTCTGATCGCAGTCAGTCTTAATTACGTGTTGTCCCGCAAGTGGGTATTCTCTCGAACGTCTCGCACATATGAGCGGGGTTATGTGAATTTTCTTCTTATTGCGGTCTTCGGGCTCTTTCTCGTTGTGTCACTTATGGCGGTCGCGGTCGAGTACTTCTTCTTTTCGTATATTATTGCGCGCGTTCTTGTTGCCTGTGTGGTGGGTATGTTGAATTATCTCCTCAATTTATATTGGAATTTTAATATTGCCGGGAAACATTGAGTCGTGGCACACGTTCTCGTGCCTATGTATAATGGGGCGATGGAAAACAATGAAAAGATAGAAACACTTCTTTCGCGTATCATCACTTTTCGCGAAGAACGAGATTGGAAACAGTTCCACAATCCGAAAGATATGGCACTTTCACTTGTCCTTGAATCAAGCGAGGTGATGGAGCATTTTCAGTGGAAGAACAAGGAGGAGATCGAAGAATACGTTATCTCTCACAAGGAACATATCGGTGAAGAATTGGCAGACGTGCTCTCGTGGGTGCTTTTAATGAGTCATGATCTTGAGATCGATGTGTTTGACGCGCTTGATAAAAAGATCTCCAAGAACGAAAAGAAATATCCCGTCGAGAAAGCAAGGGGAAAGCACACAAAGTACGATCAATTATAGAGAGCGCATTACCCGCGTGCTATAATAGGTATTATATTATGGTGACTACTCGCACGACGCTTATTCTTCAGATGATCTTCCTGGCAATACTCTTTGGTGTTGTTGGGTTTTTGATCTACGAAAATCTTGAGATGAAGAAAGAGCGTGTACTACTTCGTGGAGAGCTTGTGGAAACAAAGACGGAACTCGAAGATACAAAAAAAGATTTTGCCTCAACATCAGCGGGGCTTCTCCTTAATATTGATGCATTGAATACGCTCCTTGCGACGACAACGAATGAGCGTGACGATCTTCGGGATTCGCTTCTTGCACAACAAGAGATCGTTGATCTTATGTATACACAAGTTGAGTCGGTGTCGAGTACGGTGGGGACTCTGCAAAAGTTAAGTGAGACCGACCGGGAGATATTAAAGAAATATTCAAGAGTATATTTTTTGAATGAGAATTTTGTTCCAAAGGTGCTTGTGCAGATTCCCGCAGTATATACTCAGGGGTCTTCGACCGAGAAGTTCATTATGGGAGAAGTGTTCCCGTTTCTCGAAGAGATGCTTGTTGCGGCGAAAGCGGACGGCGTTGATCTTCAGGTAATATCTGCATATCGCTCGTTTGGCACACAGAGCACTTTGAAGTCGACATATAAGATGACGTATGGTGCGGGCACGGCAAATAAGTTTTCGGCCGACCAGGGTTATTCAGAGCATCAGCTAGGGACAACCGTCGATTTTACAACAAAGAAACTTGGAACAAATTTTACTTCATTTGAAAAAGAGCAGGCGTATGAATGGCTCACTGAGAATGCGTATAAATATGGTTTCGCACTCTCGTATCCAAAGAATAATACGTATTATATTTTTGAACCATGGCACTGGCGGTTTGTTGGAAAGAGTCTTGCCTCGGTACTTCACGACAGTCGTAAATATTTTTATGATCTTTCTCAGCGTGATATCGATCAGTTCCTTGTAAGTCTTTTTGATACATAGGATGAGTTTATGGCTTATATGCAAGGCATATTTGCCATCCATGTCTTTTTGCGAATTAAGTCGTTGACTTATTTGCTAAATAGCGTATCGTGATAACACAAAACTTATTTTGAAATACGTCGATTTTCTTAGATATCAATTTTTGTATTTTATTCGTTAATTCACTCATTTCATGAAAGGAACGATCAAGACTCTTAAAGAGAATGGTTTCGGTTTCATCAAGGCGGACGGAATGGAAAAGGATCTCTTTTTCCATCGCAACGGTCTTGTTGGAGTTGAGTTCGATGAACTCCGCGAGGGGGATACTGTCACTTTTGAGACAGAGAACTCTCCAAAGGGTATGAACGCAGTCAACGTACAGCGCGCATAGTCTCTAGGACACCAAATAAAAAAAACACCCGCAAGGGTGTTTTTGTTGGGCGAAATGAAGCATCGCTTGCTTGAGTGTTAAAATTCCCATATAACTAATGACAACATGGATAACACGCACGAAATAATTATTTTTTATCGATACACAAAGATCACAGATCCCGCTTTGTTTGTTGCGTGGCAGAAGTTGACTGGCGCAGAGCTTGGACTCACGGGGCGCATCCTTATCGCGCATGAGGGTATCAATGGCACACTCGAGGGAACGAAAGATCACATTTTAGAATATGAGCGACGCATGCACTTGCAGGATGGAGGCGAGGGGACGTTTGGTGATTTTGCCGATCTCTGGTTTAAACATAGCCCGGGAACAGGCTCAGCCTTTCCAAAGCTGAAAGTAAAGGTACGTGATGAGATCGTTACACTCGGTCTCGGCGAAGAAGATCTTGACCCAAATGAGGTAACAGGAACACATCTTACTCCCGAAGAATTAAAGCAGTGGATCGAAAGTGGTGAAGAATTTGAGATTATCGACATGCGCAATGACTATGAATATAAGGTCGGACATTTTCGTGGTTCGATCAATCCCATGCTTGAAAATTTTCGTGATCTTTCGAAAGTCACACCAGCACTTGAAGCATTGAAAGAAAAGAAGGTACTCACGGTTTGTACGTACGGTGTCCGTTGCGAGAAAGCATCGGGGTATTTAAAAAATAAGGGATTTAAGGATGTTTACCAGCTTGATGGTGGGATCGGTACATACATGAAAGCATTCCCCGGAGAAGATTTTCTCGGGTCATTGTACGTGTTTGATAATCGTATCACCGAGCGTTTTACTGATGATTATGAGGTTGTGGGAGTGTGCGAGAATTGCAAGGAGAAGAGTGAGCATTACAGTAATTGCGCATTTGATGATTGTCATAAGAAGATGATCGTTTGTGAGTCGTGCCTCTCTCGTCTTGGCGAGATGTGGTGCGGGGAAGAATGCAGGGAAGCGAGCACTCATCTTTCTCGATCACGTTCCTGATCCCCGCTTCATCACTCTCTCTGGGTGTTTGATATTTCATATGGATACTGATATTAAAAAAGGGCGTCATCGCATTTTCTCTTCTCGTGTTTTTTCTGGTATCTCAAAAAACCCTCACTCCATTTCTCGCGTAACTTTTTTTACGGGTTTTCTTTTGGATACACTGACGCTTCCGCGTATTGATGTGTCTATCGTGCACATACTCATCTTCACATATCTTTGCATTGCAGGATTGAGTATTTTCCTTGTCCAATTTTTTATTGCGCGTACCCCGCGCTCTTCGCGCCTTGTAACAGCTCTTCCCTACGTTATTCAGTTCACTTTTGGTGCACTCCTTAGTGCACTCTTCCTTTATTATTTCCGTAGTGCGTCATTTGCGGGGAGCTGGGTCTTCTTGCTCGTACTCGGCGGAATATCGATCGGCAACGAGTTCTTGCGTACACGCTATCGCTTGCTCGAATTTCAGCTCAGTGTCTATTTTATTATCTTCTTTGCGTTCATGATATTTTATGTGCCAATACTCTTTAAGCATATTGGCATTGATACATTTATCGTTGCAGGTGGAGTGAGTCTTGTGGTTCTGTCTCTGCTCATTTTTTTCTTATTACGAGTGATTCCTTCTTCCGAAAGGGGGCGTGTACGCAAGAAGATCGCTTTCGGGATCGGTATGAGTTACGTGCTTTTTAATGCACTTTATTTTACGCATATTATTCCGCCAATACCTCTTGTACTTAAACAGGCTGATGCGTATCATTTTGTTTCTCGCGATGAATATGGGCGATATGTCGGTCTCGAAGAGCAAAGAGGGTGGTATGAGCGATATGTTTCTTATGTACCGACATATCGTCTGAATGCTCGTGATGCGATCTATTTTTTCAGTGCGGTCTTTGCACCAACCGCACTTCAGACTCCGATCGTTCATGAATGGCAGTATCTTGATCCGGAGAGTGATTCGTGGATCACTCGGACAGAGATAAAGTTTCCCATTACCGGAGGAAGGGAAGAGGGGTATCGCGCATATTCAATGAAAAATAATGTATCACCAGGGAGATGGCGTGTCCTTGTAAAGACCGAGGATGGCGCAGTGCTCGGTCGAAAGAATTTTCGTATCATCTTAGTGGATACTCCACTCTTGCTTCATGAGCGAGCACTTTGATGTAATTGACAGAATTCTAATTTAATTGTATTTTACTTAAGTAAAGATCTTTCTCATTTGGTTGTCTGAATGGAGGTGTATTGTGAAAAACTTATCGAAAAAGAATGACCTTGCTCGGAAAATGCGATCATTCAGGCGTCACTCCCTGCTCTTGCTTCGGGCGGCTCTCGTAACCTTTTTGCCACTCCTTTTGTGGTATCAGCTCTGGTTGCAAGATGTCCACTTCGCGGTAGAAGATGGGTCGGTCATCATTGGTGCTTCGATCGCTACCTTGGGACTTGCTTACGGTATTATGGCATCCGTGGTTCTCAGTTCGATCTGGGAGAAATATCGAAAAGTGGTGATCAGTGTACTCAAGCGCGATGAAGAGACTTTTCTTTGTTATCGTGACGAACGTATGCCCATCATGATTCATTTGCTACTTGCGGCACTCTCGCTTCCTCTTCTTGTCATGATCATACTTCTTCCATACCAACATCTGTGGAGTGGTGTCGCGTCGGTGTTCTCGGTGTCCTTCATTCTTTCCTTGTATTGGATCGTTGCGACGGAACTTGAAAATCCAACAAAGAGCCCATGGTTTGCGGAGCGTATACCGGAGGCGTGGCTCTCGACAGACATTGATGAGTATTTTAAGCTCGCGAACAGTCTCCAGGAAAACGGTTGTTCCATTACGCCACGCTCTCATGTGTATGACCCGCATGCGAGGTGAGTTTCATTATGTAAACACCGCACAAATTTGTGCGGTGTTATTTTTATACGGCATTCTTTGGTATACTGAGTGGCATATGTTGGAAATCAAGAAAAAAAAGGGCGAGCCTATTTTATCTGCTCCCATGAAGGAATCATCGAAGCCTCATGTCTTTCGGGTATTTGGTTTCGCATTCTTACGCACGATCGCGGTGACAAGCGGTATCGTGTTCACTCTGCTTGTTTGGGGTCTCGTGACGTGGTCTCTTCAGGCGCCGTCATGTAATGTTTCTGTGCGACCTCTCCATGGAATGGTTACGACGTACGCACTTGGGGGTGATGAGACATCATCAGACGACCTTGTTCGCGCACTCAAAGAAGATGAGAATAATATGTCGATTGACGCAATAGTGCTTGATATCGATTCTTCCGGAGGATTACCTGTTGCAGGGGAGGAGATCGCAAAACAGCTTGAACATATGACCAAGCCAACAATTGCGATGATTCGAACTTCCGGTACATCCGCGGCTTATTGGGCTGCGACTGGCGCTTCGCATATTATTGCGTCAGCAAATTCTGATGTGGGAAGTATCGGCGTTATCGCTTCACTTGTTGATGAAACAGAAAAGAATAGGCAGGAGGGAGTCGTCTATACCGATCTGACCTCAGGAAGATTCAAAGATCTTGGTAGTCCAAATCACCCACTCTCAAAAGAGGAACGTGATCTTTTTATGCGTGATATTAATATCATTCACGATAATTTTGTCGCGCAGGTCGCACTATCGCGCGGGTTATCTGTTGAAGCGGTCAGTGAACTCGCAGATGGTTCGAGTCGAATGGGTGCACAAGCAAAAGAAGAGGGTCTGATTGATGAGGTTGGTGGTATATATGAGGTAGAGGCATACTTGCGAGATATACTTCATCGGGAGCCATCTTTTTGCGAGTCAAGCCTCGGCCCTCTGTCGCTTTCCGATACAAGTTTTTCATTCTAGTCACGAGAAAGGTCTCTCTGTAAAAAAAATGCTCGTCCACAAGATGGGCGAGCATTCTTATCCTTATTCTCATTTCAACTCTTTTAAAAGGTTTTGAGTCTGAAGTAGTACCTCCAACTCCTTCCAGAGTGCTACGTTCGTTATGTCGCATTGAAGAGCGAAAGCATAATGGTTCACGTTCTTTGTGCGTCGCGCGATCGCCGCAAATCGTATGCTTTCTTCTTTGAGGAATGCCGGCATTTGTTCCAGATATGTCCTCGAAAGTGTATTATCTGGAAAATGTGCGAGTGATCGTTTGTACCAGTACGCAGCTTCTTCCTCCTGACATTGTGATTCGTAGAACATCGCAAGGAGTCGATCTGACTCTGAGTTCACTTTGAGATCATCTGTTGGGTGGGTGTGCTCGACTGCGTGTACGGGGAGCATTGGGCAAAAAAGTATCACAATAAGACAAAGTAGCAGGCGCATGGAGATTTCTCCTTTCAGCATTCTCTCTCTTTATAGTGCCGCATCTATGGATGCTGTCAATTAATTAGGAGGAAAAGAATGCAAGCAGTGCCTTGTGCACGAAATTTCCATATATCGCAAAGAAGAGAAAGAATGCGAACGCAGTAATGGCGTAATGTTTTATATGAGGTTTCTTTCCTCCAACAAATCGCCCCTTCGTGATCATATATGCCAAGAGTGGAAAGACTCCGTAGACACTCATAACAAGAAGAGCCATAAGTGTGCCAAGGAATGGATCAGCGACAACGCCGTATGCGATCGCCCCACCTTGCTCGCTCAGAACACCAAATATTCCCGACATAATGAAAACCGATCTCTTTGAAAAGCGTATCTTTCGAAGAATGAGATACCACGTGATGATGAATAACGAGTAATAGAATAATGCCATCAGCAGATCATGAAGTGGGTCAGGATGAAGAAGTATGCGCTCAGTCATGGGCTTGTTGATATTCTCAAGTATGGCGAACGATTCTGTTAGTAAGCCGAAGAATATTCCGGAAAGGATGAATGCGAGTGGGAGCGGAAAGCGGTCAGTAATGAGCTTTAACTTCTCTTTATAGAGATAAGTGAGTATCCACATGGGGAAAATGAGGCCTTGTGGGCTCTTGATAAAAAAACACACCAAGAATATCGCAAGTATGAAGAGCAGTGTTCTTTTCATGATCGTTCGCCCCTCATGATATCGCACTCGACAGAAAAGTGCACATAGCGTAACGGTGTCTACTTGCAAGGAGTTGTTCGCATAGTAGTATAAAGAACATACATATCATGTCTATATGAGCACACCTGAAACATATATACCCAATGAAGATACCCCCGAGGTATCACCCCAACTACAAATACCGGAGAGGGAGCCAGTAAAAGAGGTTCCTATCAGTGTCATTAATGGAGCTCTCGAAGAGCTTATTCATGGCGAACAGGAGACTCCTGATGTGAAGCGTCCGCCCACGATACATTAGGATTCTCCGCATGACAAAGAAGGGGAAGTAAGGTAGTCTCCATTGTAGATTTTGTTTTTAAGGAAGAGGAGACCTCGTGAGCGGAGATACTTTTGAAGAAAGCTTGGTAAAGCAAGGCCTGTCTCAGGATGTTGCTCATGTTGCAGCCGTTCTGATGCGCTCGCACTCGTCTGCGAGAACGCGTGACGAGGCGATAGCGGAGTTTTGTGCGCACTCAAAAGAAAGCATAAAGTGGGAGGCTGCACGTCTGAAGTGGCGTCAATTTTCTGCAGAAAAGATCGAAGATGCTCAAGATGTTAGTGCTATCCGTGTGGCGTATGTTCACACTCCTCGTGGGAGCCCTGAGGAGAAACGTGCGCTTTTGAAATGGATATCACTTGCCACTACTTCCGAAGAGATCCTTGAAGTGTATTGGGAGACAGGAGATATGACTCCGGAACAGGATCTTGCTCGAGATAAATTGATCGCCTATTTTGATGATCTTATCGATGAATACAAAACCGCACATGCGTAAGCATGGCGGTTTTTTTATATACGATATTTCTGCGCTGATCAGCTGTGTGTGATCATGTGCTTTGCGATATCTTCCATCTTTCCTCCGACCTTTTTGTTCGGATTGAGAATATGGAGTGGGTCAAAGATATTTTTTACATCCGCAAAGAGTCCACAGATCTTTTCTCCGTACATCATTGGCAAGAATGGGGTACGAATGATCCCGTCATTATGCTCACCGGTGATCGAGCCTCCATACTTCACAATAAGTTCGTAGACCTTTGTTGAGAGTTCCATGATGATATCGTGTGACTTGGGGTCCGCAAGATTCATAAGTGGAATGATGTGGAAGTTCCCATCTCCAACATGCCCCGCAATCGTGTAGATAAGGTCATATTGCTTGAGGAGTTGATTGAGTTCGGGGAGAAATTCGGGAAGTTTTTCCGGGACAACCACGAAGTCATCGATAAATGGACTTGCGTGGAGTCCGTGTACATTCTTTCGAAGAAGGCTAAAACTTTCGCGACGCACAGTCCAGTATTTTGCTTCTTCTGCTTCGGTGCGTGCGATCCTTGTGCGAATGGGGAGGTCGGCAAGTGCTTTCATTCCGTCTTCCGCTTTTGCGACAGCCTCCTCGGGGGTCTCTTCGGCAAATTCGGCCATCAGAATGAGTTTCGGGATCCCTCCAGTCATGACGGTCCATAGTTCGGGGAGGAATGAAAATCCGAGCGTGAACATCTTTCGAAGTCCCATACTCTTTAACATGCTTGGAAGAAAACGCACTGCGAGCGCAAAGGTCTTGTCATCGTATGATTCAAAGGATTCAGGTTTGCGGGCGAGAACACGGTGAACTATCTCCGGAAGATCATCAAGATCCGTAAGAAACATAATAAGCATTGCGCGATGCTCTTTTGGTCGTACAAGCTTAAGCTTTGCTTCCGTGACCATTCCAAGGGTACCCTGCGCCCCCACAATGAGTTTGGTGAGGTCGAAGGTTCCTTGCTCTTTGTCGTAGACGTTCCAGAGCGCATAACCCGCAGAATTTTTTGTTACCTTTGGTTTTGCCGCCATGATCGTCTCATAATTTTTCTCGATGAGTGCATGTGTTTCACGGTAGATCGCACCCTCAAGATCCTGCTGCGCTTCTTTTTGGGCAAGCTCCTCCATGGAAAGTTTGCGGAAAGTGACAGGGGATCCGTCGGAGAGAACGACGGAAAGTTCTTCGACGTAACGCTCGGTTTTTCCATACGCAAGAGTGCGTTCTCCTCCGGAATTATTATTAATGATTCCGCCGATGGCGCAGAGTTCTCGTGAGGCGGGATAGCTTGGAAGTATGAGACCTTGCTTCAATGTCTCTTTCTCAAAATCACGATAAAATACACCGGGTTCGGTGGTCGCATGGTCACCCTCGATCTTTCCGATGTGATTCATGTACTTTGTAAAACCCATGACAATTGAGGAGGTAAGAGGTCCTCCGGTCATGTCAGTACCCGCAGAGCGTCCCGTAATCGAAATATCCTCACCCTCACTCTTTCTTTTGTGGATCAAGCGTACCACCTCACTCACATCTTCTTTATTCTTTGGATACACGATCAAGGAGGGGGTGATCTCAAATATACTTGTGTCGTGACTAAATGTTGCGCGGTCTGCTTGTAGAGTGCTGACCTCTCCGGTAATGATGCTTCGTAATTGTTCTGCGATTTGTTCAGTTGTTGTAGGCATATGGTAAATTATATTGTATGTAGTGGATTTTGACCAAATTATCTCACTCTTGATCGCACGCGCGCGAATGATTATTTGCAATGTTGTTGTATGATGAGAATATGAAAACTTTTATTGAGATATTCGGATGGTTTGGCACACTTCTTGTGCTTGTTGCATACGGACTTTCTTCTTTTGCAATACTTGATCATGAGAGCATTATCTTTCAGTCGATGAATCTTGTTGGTGCACTTGGTATTGGGGCGATATCTTTTTACAAGAAAGCATACCAGCCAGCATGGCTCAATGTCGCATGGGGATTGATCGCTATTATGGCATTGATCCGAATAGTATTATAGTGCGCGAGATCGTTGACAAGCATTCTTCCTGTGGTAATTTAAAAAATGGCAATGTTGCCCGTTCTTTAAAACTAAGGAGACAAGTATATGTTACAAGTAGACGCCAGCATGGTAGAAGCTACGCCCGATCAGGTGTATGCAGGGGGAGGCCATGCAGAGCGAGAAGCAACAAAAAAAACCACAAAAGCCTGTACTGGTGAATGTGGTGATGAAAGCTGCACTTGCGAACGTGAACAGGATCTCGCGGTGCTCGATAGAGCGACATGTCCGCACAAGTTCGGACACCTTTCGAAGTCGGTTCTCTTGGAACATCCGACGCTCATCGGAAAAGTGATCTCTCGTGCTCAGCGATTCCATGCTCATCCCGGTGGAAAGACTCTGCTCGAGATGTTGCGTGGTGTGCGGCATCTGCAGATCGAACGTATGTCGCGTGATGAACGTGAGCGTACGCTTCGTCGTGCGCTTCGTCGCTCGGGGGCTACACTCGAACCTGTTCTTACTTAAGAGAGATCAGGTCGTTTTAAGATAAAGACCGCGGAATATTCCGCGGTCTTTTTGCTTCCGCACCTACTGCTTGTGTTTGTATCTATTCGTGGCATGATTCATTCTATAAGTTCTTTTTATTGAAGGGGAGGTACTCATCATGACCGTTGTCCAATTAAGTGATGTACGTACGCGTCGTCGCGTATCTCGATTGCTTCCTCGGATATTGTCGCAGAGGGAGAAGATCATCGAGGATGTATGCAGGTCCACTGCTGAGTATCCGCCAGAGTGGTTGCAGGTACAACTGGAGAAGAACTTTGAGCATATTGTTCATCTTATTCTTTCTGGAGATACCGAAACACCCTTTCTCGGAAGGGCTGAAATACGGGATGAATTGGATATTCTTGGACTTCTTTCTTGATCAAAATAAAACACCATCACAAACAGGTGGCAGATGGTGTTTTTTTATACGCCGGGTGATTTGGGGTGGATATTGGCATATATGGAGACGGGGAAGTACAATATACTCCTATGATGAATGCGAATACTATCAATGCGCCAACGATCATCACCATCTTTGGTGCAACGGGTGATCTGAGTACAAGGAAACTCATTCCTGCACTGTTTGATCTCTACGAGAAAGGTTTTTTGCCTTCAGTTTTTTCGATCGTCGGCGTCGCGCGTAGGGAATTGTCTAATGATGCATTTCGGGATTTTGCAAAAGAGGTCATATTAAAACGTGGTATCGCTCATTCCCCGGAGATTGTTTCGTCCTTCCTTTCTCGACTTACCTATTCTCAAGGAATGTTCGATGAGGGTGAGAGCTATAAGCATCTTTCAGAACATCTTATTGCGATCGAGGAAAGCGCTTCCGCGTGCGCGAATAAACTTTTTTACCTCGCAGTGCCCCCGATCTACTATGAGGCAATATTCGAGCAGCTTGCGCATTCGGGGCTAACCATTCCATGTAGTAATGAAACAGGTTGGACTCGCGTGCTTGTTGAGAAGCCTTTTGGAAAAGATAATGCGACGGCGCAACGCCTCGATGAAACCCTTGGAAAATTGTTCAAAGAAGAGCAGATCTTTCGCATCGATCATTATCTTGCCAAAGAAGTTTTGCAAGATATGCTCATGTTTCGTTTTTCCAATCTTATCTTTGAGCCACTTTGGAACAATAAATATATTGAGCGTGTTGAGATATTGCTCGCTGAAAAGATCGGCGTTGAGAGTAGGGGGGCATTTTATGATGAGAATGGTGCTTTGCGTGACGTAGGACAAAATCACTTACTTCAGATGCTTGCATTCGTCGCAATGGAAGACCCGATGGGCGTTGATGCGGGGCGTATTCGTGAGGAGCGTGCAAAGCTTCTTTCCGCCCTTCGTCCGATAACCAAAGAGAATATCAAAGAGTCGGTCATTCGTGGGCAATATGTTGGGTACAAAGAAACTCCTAATGTCCCAAAGGATTCAATGGTGGAAACTTATTTTCGCATTAAGGCGCATATCGATAGTGAGCGTTGGAAGGGTGTGCCATTCTATCTTGAAAGTGGAAAGGCGCTCACTGAATCAAAGACCGAGGTAAAGATATATTTCAAGCAGACGGATTCTTGCCTCTGCCCTCCGTCGAGTGAACATCATCATCAGAATGTCCTTACGTTCCGTATTCAGCCGAATGAGGGGATCTCCGTTATTTTTTGGGCAAAAAAGCCTGGGCTCGGACTTGCGCTTGAGGCGAAAGAGCTTTCTTTCGCATATCGTAATTCTCCCGACCAAATGAAACTTCCTGATGCCTACGAGCGAGTACTTTTTGATGGTATCGCGGGAGATCAGATGTTGTTCACGAGCACAGAAGAGGTTGCTGCTGCGTGGAAATTTATCACACCCATACTCGAGTCATGGAGCGTTTTATCGCTCTTGCCTTATGAACAGGGGACGCGTGGACCGGATGTGTCATTATAAAAAATAATAAATAAATGATCTTATGGATAAAACGATCGGATATATCGGATTAGGAAAAATGGGGAAGGGAATGGCGGAGCAATTGATTGAGAAGGGATGGAAGGTCATTGCGTACAACCGCAGCCCAGAGCCAACAAAAGAACTTGCCACAAAGGGAGCCCTTCCTGCATATACGCTCGCAGAAGTGGTGGGAGGGACTCCTTCGCCCCGATTGCTGTGGCTCATGGTTCCGCATCAGGCGGTAGACGCCGTGCTCGCAGAACTCGTGCCACTTCTTAAAGAGGGTGACACGGTCATTGATGGAGGAAATTCTTTTTATAAAGATTCTATGCGCCACGCAGAAGAATTGCATGCAAAGGGTATCAATTTCCTCGATGCGGGAACGAGTGGTGGCCCCGGCGGAGCAAAAGCGGGAGCCTGTACGATGGTGGGTGGCGAGAGGGAGATCTTTGAACGCTACGAAGATCTTTTCCGTGACATTTCCGTGAAAGATGGATATGCATATATGGGCAAGGCTGGTGCGGGTCATTTTGTAAAGATGGTTCACAATGGTATCGAATACGGAATGATGCAGGCTATCGGTGAGGGGTTTGAGGTTATGAAGCGTTCGTCATTCGATCTTGATCTCGTGAAGGTCGCAGATCTTTACAACCATCAGAGTGTTATTGAGTCGCGTCTCGTCGGTTGGGCAAAAAGTGCTTTCGAGACTTACGGCGAAGATCTTGAGAGTATTTCGGGAAGTGTATCGCATAGCGGGGAGGGATTATGGACAGTTGTAACCGCAAAAGAGCTCGGTGTTCCCGTTCCGATCATTGAGGGCTCGCTTCAGTTTCGTGAAGATTCACAGTCGAAACCGAGTTATACCGGACAGGTCGTCTCAGCTCTCCGCAATCAATTTGGTGGACACGAGGTGAAGAAAAAAGAGGAATAGAACATCCTGGTGGTCATAAAAATAACACAGAGAATATCGTTCCCTGTGTTATTTTTTAGTCTCTTGACTATATACCCCATAGGGTATATAGTGAGATCGTTAATCTCCATAAGAAATATGAACACACACACACCAAAAGAAAAGGCTGTTCTCTCTCTTGGTCGTAAGGCGCTCATCAATCGTTTGAGCCGTATCCAGGGTCAGATCGAAGCGCTAAAACATTCCATTGAAGAAGATGACGGGGAGTGTCTGACGCATATGCGACAAGTAAAAGCGATCCGCTCCGGAGTGAAGTCCTTCGCAGAGGAATACGTGCAGCAATTCGCCCTTTCTTGTGCCCAGTCGGAATCTGTCTCTCCTCGCCTGAAGCGCAGAATGGAAGAGGTGGTCACCTCCGCATTTAGTATCTAATGATCTCTACTATCATGCTTTCTATTAAACCATTCCACTCTACTCGTGGCTGTCTTTCTTACCTTGTGAGCGACACAGAAACAAAAGATGCTGTTATTATCGATCCTTCCGAGGAGGTTTCGCTTAAGGATTATCTTGATGCACTCAGTGAGTCAGCACTGACACTTCGTTACATTCTTGAGACGCACACTCATGCTGATCATGTTTCGTCTGCATCATCCATAAAGGAACGCGCCGGCGGGCTCATTGGTAGGCATTATCTTGCGCCGTCAAAGAAGAGTGATGTATTGCTTCGCGAGGGCGATGAGATAAAAGTTGGCACACACATACTTCGTGTACTTGAGACACCTGGGCACACCAACGAGAGTGTAAGTTTCCTTACTGATAATGCGGTCTTTACGGGTGATGTGCTTCTTATTGGTGCAACAGGGCGAACAGATTTTCAGTTGGGCGACAGTGTTGCTGAATATGAAAGTCTTCACGATATGATATTGGCGCTTCCTCCTGAGACGGTTGTATGGCCTGCTCATGATTATAAGGGTCGCACGCATACGACCATCGATGAGGAGCGAAAGACGAATCCGAGATTACAGTGGTCTAAAGAGGAGTTTGTGAGCACGATGGATGGTTATCATCCACCCAAGCCAGATCTCTTTGATGAGGCGATCACGAAGAATTCGTTATAATAATCATTAATTTGTGATCCAATTTACTGTATAATTCGAACAATCATGAAAAACATAACTCCACTCGATGCTGCCCAGATATTAAAAGAAGAAAAAAGTGCCATATTGGTTGATGTGCGCACATATGGTGAAGTTGCGGAAGAATCTATTCCTGGCGCAAAGCATATTCCGCTCGATGAGCTTCCTTCGCGTCTCGACGAGGTGGAAAATTTTTCTACGTTACTGTTCCTCTGTAGATCAGGTGGGCGTAGTGCCGTTGCTGCATCGATCGCGGAGTCTGCAAAGTTATCCGGCGTAATGAATGTGACGGGCGGGATCATTGGATGGATGAGCTCAGGTCTTCCTGTTGTTGCCGGTGGAAAGTTTTCTTCCGGGTTTGCTCACAAAAAAACCGTCGTCACGGGTAGTATTGTTGCCTTCGGACTTCTCGCGTTCGTTATGATCGTTGCAGACCCCTTACTTCGTGGAACAACAGCACCTGTTACTCCGGTAGACAATTCTGTTTCTGCGGGGAAGTTCGGAACACTCACTCCACT
>DAIUCR010000005.1:26805-36556 GCA_036846065.1 Patescibacteria group bacterium
AATGAAGGGCGGCCGGTTGATCGCTAGTTCTTCCTGTGTGACAGATATCTATTTCTTGCGCGCTTTATAGAACTCAAGGAGTGCGGGAAGAAATGAAACGATGATGATCGCAATAACAATAGGATACAGATAGTGTTCGGCATTCGGCATCTTTTTTCCGAGGAAATATCCAAATAGAAGCATGCTTGTCGTCCATGCTGCTCCACCGATGAGATTGTAAAGAAAGAAATCCGCATAAGGCATTTTTGCCACTCCCGCAACGATGGGGGTGAAGGTGCGCACAATGGGCATGAAGCGAGCCAGTACTATCGCTTTTTTTCCATATTTCAAAAAGAATTCATGCGCCCGTGTGACGTGTGCGGGTTTGAAGAATCGAGATTCTTTCTTTGCAAAGATCTTTTCCCCGACACGTTGCCCAAACGCATATCCTACGTTGTCTCCGGTCACTGCCGCAACAAAGAGGAGTGGTACAAGGACAAGGATGTTGAGTCCTCCTTGTGATGCGACGAGCCCCGCCGTAAAAAGAAGACTATCCCCAGGAAGGAAGAATCCAAAAAATAATCCAGACTCCGCAAAGACGATGGCAAAAAGCCCGATGTATCCTGCGGTCGCAATGATTCCCATGAGGTCAAACATTTGTAGACTATAGCATTAAGTATGAGTCTTGTGGAATATTGTTTCAGGTCACGTAGTTTTTTCTTGTATAAAAAAACGGCACCATGGTGCCGTTTTGAGAGAGTATTGCTTATATTTTTTGTATTGTGACTCGCTCGAGTCCGTCGATCCCAAGTCTGTCTGCGACACCTTTTGAAAGGTCCACTATTCGTCCTGGTATATATGGTCCACGATCAGTAACCTTTGCGACGACCTCTTTTCCGTTCGAGTGGTTACGGATACGCACCATTGTCCCAAGGGGGAGTGTGCGGTGTGCAACGGTAAGCGCCCTCATGTTGTAGGGTTTACCGTTTGCCATGGGGCGTCCATGGAATCCTGGTCCATACCAAGAGGCGATACCTGTTTGGGTATGCTTTGCGTGGACTGACGAATGTGAGAGAGCCGAGATGTCCTTAGTGCTGCTTTCGCGAGCTTCCGCGAAAAGAGGTCCAAAAATACCTACGACGAAAGAAACAAATACAATAACGTACTTCACTTTACTACTCCTTAATCTGCTGAACAAAGAACTACTAGAGGAAGTATATACCATTATGGATATGTTGTCAAGCCTTGTTGTTGTATACGGGTATGGGTATATGAGTGCGACATCTGCCCACGTGAGGGATGTTTCATTATTTGCTCCGTCAATATAGAATCATCCCATGAAACGAAACATCGCCCCTCCGCTCCTTTTGGTATTTTTTCTTCTATTCTCCTTCTCATTCCTTTTAGACGCACTGTTCTCTTTTTTGTACTCGAATAGATCTTCGGTTGAGGTTTTGATGCAAAGAGAAGATATTGCAACGACTACATCTATCGCGTCTTCTTCTGTGCAGCAGGTGCCTTATTATGAAGTGTTGCGTGTTGTCGATGGAGATACGATCGATATTGCACTTCATGGGAAGACGAGGGTTCGCTTGATCGGCATCAATACACCCGAGATCGTTGATCCGCGTCGTCCTGTGCAGTGTTTTGGAAAAGAAGCTTCAGCAAAAGCAAAGGAGTTGCTTCTTGGGAAGAGTATTACTCTCGAGTTCGATCCGTCTCAGGATAAATATGATAAGTATGGCCGCTTGCTCGCGTATGTACACCTCCAGGATGGAACGTTTTTTAATGAACAGATGATCCGCGATGGGTACGCATACGAATATACCTATCGTTTGCCATATAAATATCAGGAGGAATTTAAGCGAGCAGAGTATGAGGCAAAAAGCGCCAAGATGGGCTTATGGGCAGATGGAGTATGTGTTTCTGTTACTCCAACTGGAACGTCTTCCCGATAATTTGCTATAATAGACGCCTATGGCAAAGATACTACTCATCGTCGCGCAAGAAGGGTTTCAAACAAGAGAATATCATGATACTCGACGAGTGTTGGAGCGTGCTGGGCACACGGTAATAACTGCGAGTAATGAGGCGGGTGTCGCGATCTCGAATGTAGGAGAAGAGATCGTCGCAGATGTCGCTCTTCGTGATGTTTCTGTAAGTGAGTATGATGGAATATTTATCATTGGCGGTCCGGGCGCACTTAAATACCTCGATAATGCCGACACTGCGAGTGTCATGAAAGATGCGTCAGCGCATGAAAAGATCTATTATGGTGCTATTTGTATCGCACCACGCATTCTTGCGAAGGCGGGATTGCTTTCGGAAAGACGTGCGACAGGGTGGGATGGTGATCATGAACTTTCTCGAATATTCGA
Source organism: Patescibacteria group bacterium (assembly GCA_036846065.1). Taxonomy (GTDB): domain Bacteria; phylum Patescibacteriota; class Minisyncoccia; order Phycocordibacterales; family UBA6899; genus MHLP01. The sequence goes on from DAIUCR010000005.1 coordinate 29,163, forward strand.
AAAGTACTCTGTTGCTTACGAGTCGGATCCCGTAGTTGTCGATGGTCGGATCATTACCGCTGATGGTCCAGCATCAGCGGAAATGTTCGGCATCGCGATCGATGAATCCTTTAAAGAATAAAAATTAATATCCATGTTCATCCTCTATATACAAACCGGCTGTCCTTATTGTGCTGTTGCTATTCGTGCGCTCGATGAACTGGGGCTGCCTTTTGAGTCTCGAAACATTCAAAGTGACGTGTATCGCGCAGAACTTCTTGCACGTGGCGGTAAGATCCAGGTACCATACTTCGTCGACACATCCCGCAATATTGAGATGTACGAATCAGCAGACATTGTGAAATACGTACAGGAACATTATCGGAATCACGATGATTCACCATGGAGTATCGCATCCGAGTAAAAGCGGGCGAAGGCAAAGAGAGTGTTTTACTCGCGCACGATGGAAGGCTCATTGTTTCAGTTCGTGCTCCACGAGAAGAGGGGAGGGCGAATGCTCGCGCATGTGAACTACTCGCAGAACATTTTATGGTTCCCGTGAAAAGTGTAAGTGTTGTGCGTGGTCATCAGCAGTCATCAAAGATAGTCCGTATTAGCGAGACCAACACTCACGTCTCATGAGTCTATGGTATTAAGGTTTGAATTTGAAAATATCTGTCGTTGATGCAAATTCTGCTGTATCGACCGTTGCCACCTGCTTTGTCGTAAGCACAGGTTTGTTTTCGGTTACTTTTCCGTACCCACAGACGACATCGGCATCGGGGACGATCGTACCGTCCGTCGCTTTTACACTGCCAAGTTCCGCACGCCAATGTTCTTCTCCGCATCCCGGCTCATTTGTGATGATGATCTGATCAAGTGGGAGATATTTCCCTTTGTAGATTATTGCCTTGATGAGCGTTAGTGCGTCTGACTTTGGTGTCTGGGGTTGCTCCGTACCCACACAGGTCGTGTTTCCTTCTTTTCCGTGTATCCCGAGTGGTGTACCCACTCCACCCATTCCGCCTGACGCAGGAGGACATCCGTCGCTCCCGAGGCCACCATTTCCTCCAGAGCTATTTTTTATTACGCCAGGACGTCCCGTCGCAGTAGTCCCTCTGCCGGGAAGTCCCGCAGTACTTAGTGCATTGCCGCCATTGCCACCCGTCGCTCCAACAAAGTTGGATGGGCAGTTTTGACCATTCCCTCCATTTCCACCAAATGCCTCCGCGTTCCCTCCGTCGCCTCCGCGTGCTTCCCCAGTACTCATTGGGATGGAGATCGCCGCATTACCGCCATTCCCACCCGCTGCCTTACTGTTTCCTCCAACTCCCGTTGCGCAGGAACAATCAGTGCTTACTGCACCATTTCCTGGTTTTGCGATCGCATCGCCGCCTCTCCCTCCAACAACTCGACTGACTTGTGTGCGCTCTATTCCTGTCACTTTTCCTGTAACTGCAAGATCTTTTTTATTTTCTCCGCCATTTCCACCGATCGCTTCCGCATTTCCGCCATTCGTATTCCCGCAAGAGTTTATGCCATCTTCCGCGATTGCTATCGCATTCCCTCCATTTCCACTCGTTCCAGGGTCTACGTGAAAGGATGTGATGACAATATCTTTTGTTGCGGTGATCTTTATGTTTCCCGACTTTCCTCCATTTCCGCCTGTTGCGCTCGCTTCCTTGCAGTTGGGGAGCGTGTTCGCGTCTCCGCCATTTCCACCATCTCCAAGTTTGATCGTGCCATCATTTATTACGATGTGTCCCGCTTTTATGCGCACACGAAACGCATCACCTCCATGACCTCCTCGTGCTTCACATGAACTTCCTACGTCATGTTGACCGTCCACTCCCTTTGCTCCATGTATCAGAAGATCTGCGATGGTGATGTTGCTCTCGGTTCCCATATCAACAAAGAATTGAGGATTACTGATGCGTCGCTCGCTTGGATCTTTTTCGCCGATGTTCCATGTGCCACGAAGTTCAAGTAATGATGACGCATTTCCTTCTACTTCCTGTGCATATGCAACTTTGATGAATGATGAACTTTGCGGCAAGAGGTGCTCCCGATGATCGCTTTCTTGTGAAGAAAGACTTGTTAGTTGTTTTTTATCAACAAATGGGCCGACGCGCGCTTCGTCTCCAGAGTTTTTCAGTACCTCGGCATACATTGCATCAAGGGTATCTTTTGAGTGTGGGAGCTTTGAATCTTCGTTTACGATGATGATATGTCCATTCGTGTCTATTGTTGCACTTTTTTCAAAGATGATACGTGTTGCAACGATCTGTAGTCCGATATCAAGTGAGTTTCCCAAAGCATCGTCGGGTAATATGCAACGTAATGTTCCTCGTACATAAAGATCTCCTTTTGCGACGAGTGAGAGTGGGCCATGTTCACAGGAGAGAGTTCCATCGATGACCATATTTCCTGTGCTTGTCAGAGTACTTCCGTTCTTTATTGTGACCTCTTCTTCGGTCGGGATATGAAGATCTTTTACAGTGGTATCTTTTTCAAAGATATTTGAGTCTTTTGTGGTGGCGAAGAATACCCCCATAACAACAAGTGCAATAAGGATGGTGCCGGATATGATGATCGATTTTTTTGTATTCATGTCTACGATTGAATGGCCATTCAAAGATCTGAATGAAATAATATATTGTCTTTCAAGTATATCATCTCTCACTCTTATGGGGTTGCGCTTTTCTCTTTGCGTGCTATGCTTTCGGTATTCGTGTGTTTTCTCGTGTAGTGGTTTGAGCAACCCTCAAGTGCGCGTAACGAGAAGGTCGTACGCGAGATTTTAGTGTTTTAGTATCAATACAATGGCTCAAAAGCTATACGTTGGTGGATTACCGTACTCAACTACGGACCAGGAACTTGCTGATGCATTTGCACAGGCAGGCCAGGTTGTTTCTTCGTCAATCGTCACAGATCGTATGACTGGCCGCTCACGCGGATTCGGTTTTGTCGAAATGTCGAACGAGGCAGAAGCAGAAGCTGCTATCAACATGTGGCACGGCAAAGAGTTCGGTGGGCGCATGCTCACAGTGAACGTTGCACGTCCAAAGGAAGATCGCCCACAAGGCGAGCGCCGTGAATGGCGTGATCGCAACTAGGCGACCTAATTCGCAAAAACCCCACACATTCGTGTGGGGTTTTTGTTGCACCGATCTTTTATTTAGCCAAGGGCAGTGTAACTGAGAAGATCGTTTGTTCGGGATCGGAGGTAAAACTGATCGTTCCACCCAATTTTAGAGTAAGCTCTTTTGCGATGTACATACCAAAACTCGTTCCTTCGATCTTATTCTCTGCGCTGTCGCGCCAATATTTCTCGAATATATGCGGACGATGTTCGGGGCTGATGGATGCTCCGTTGTGCGCAACACTGATAACACAATGGTCGTTCTCGGTATTTACGGTAAGTGTTACTTTTCCGTCATCGGGATTGCTGTACCTGATGGCGTTCTTAAGAAGTACGAGTATTATCTCCCGCAAGTGTACTGCGTCAGTTGAGATCATGAGTGCGTCATTCGGGTAGACCTGCTCTATGGTCACTTGATGTTCGTCTGCTGCTCGAACGACCTCCTCTTTTATGGCGCTTATGGTCTCGGTGATATTAATAGGGAGAGGTGTTACTTCGAGATGCCCTGATTCGATGCGCGTAATGAGAAGGATGCGCCTTGAAAGTGTGATAAGTTGTTCGTTGCGCTCACGAATATTCACAAACATTTCTTTTTCGAGATCTGATAGACCAACAAGTTTTGGTTCGAGTGTTTTGAGACCCCATTTGATCGCGGTCGCTGATGACGCAAGGTCGTGTACAGCAATGTGCACAAATTGATCTTTGAGCTCAAGGATGTCTTTTGTACGCTGAGCTTCCGTTTGGCGACTGTAGACGACTCGCTCGAATGCGTTCACGAGGATATACATGATCGCCATCAGGAATATCGTGAGGAGTGTGACCATTCCTATGACGATCTCCGGTTCGGTATATTGTCGCGCGACAAAGTAGGCGGTGATGATAGAAAAGGAGATAAGAACTCCCATGATAAGAAAGACGAAACGCGGACAAGACCAGATGGGCACCTCGAGTTTCTTGCAATGTCCGAATATGTTGATCTCTTCGATAAGTGAGCTCACAAAATTATATTATGAATTAATGTGCAATTGTCCCTTGATCTTCTTCACGATATCATCGATCTCCCAGTCAGATTTTACGAGGTAGGCGCTTACTCCGAACTCAGCGGCATCGGCGATCGAGTTTGGGTTATTCACATTTGTGAGCATGATGACCGGTGTCTTGTCGCCATTTGCGCGTATGGTCTTTAGCATGAACAGTCCGCCCATTTGTGGCATATCGATATCAAGGAGTACGAGATCGGGGGAGTCGCTCTTTATGTGTGTGATACCCTCAATGCCGTTTTGTGCTTCGAATACGATAAAATCATGTTGACGAAGTACGTTTGCGAGCATTTGTAGTAATACGGCATCATCTTCGACGATGAGAATTTTTTTAGGTTCCATATGTGTTCTTACTATTGTAACAATCCATCGAGAGAGTGCAATAAAGAATAAGAGGTTATCCTGTTTTGATTCGTGCGCTTTTCTCTCTTGATTGTTACAATGGACTCATGAAAACGATCCAGTTCCATGATATTGCTATTCATACAAAAGAAGAAGCCATTGCACTTTTATCATCAGCAACAGCAGGACTTTCTTCGTCTGTGGTGACCACACGTATTCTTGATGTTGGAAGAAATGAGGTTCTTGGAAAAGAGGTTGGTTGGCAACAGATCTTACTCCGTCAATTCAAGTCGGCATTTATCTATCTTCTTCTTGTCGCAACGCTCATTTCTTTTTTTCTCGGAGAACGCCTTGATGCATTCTTCATCCTTCTCTTCCTTGTAGTGAATGCAGCACTCGGATTCTTTCAAGAATATCGCGCAGAGAATGCTCTGCAGTCACTCAAAAATTTTGTGGATAGAAAGACTCGCGTGAGGAGGGATAACAAGATCGTGTCCGTGTCTGTGTCACAGGTCGTTCCTGGAGATATCGTTATTCTCGATGCGGGCGACATGATTCCCGCAGATGGATATTTTCTCCGTGCAGAGAGTGTTACCGTCGATGAATCCCCGATGACCGGAGAGACAGAACCTGTTGCAAAGACCGCCGGTCCGCTTCAGGAAGCTCCCGCAGATTTTTACGGTGCCACCAACATTGGTTTTTCTCGAACGACACTACTTTCTGGAGATGCGGAGCTGCTTATTTTTGCAACAGGAAAGAATACTGAGGTCGGAGCGATCGCAAAGAGTATGCAAGAAGCGGAGAGTCCAAGTGCTTTTGAGGAGGGGATCGGTAAATTTAGTCGTTTCATATTAAAGCTTGTTTTCGCAACACTTCCGATCATCTTTGTATTGAATTTCATCATTCATAAGGATACGTTCGAATTTGCTGAATTCTTGCTTTTCTCCATTGCGCTTACGGTGTCGGTTATTCCCGAAGCACTTCCGCTGGTAACAACCTTATCGCTTTCTCGTGGTGCGCTCGAGCTTGCAAAGCGTCACGTCGTTCCTCGCAGACTCTCTGCGATCGAAGACCTTGGAAGCATCAACATTCTTGCAACTGATAAGACGGGAACCATTACGGAAAATAAATTGAGCGTTTCTTCGATCTGGGGTGAAGAGACGGATGTGCTCCACTATGCACTGATGGGTCCGCTCTCTGATATACATGCGAATGAGGCGCAAAATAGCGTCTTTGATAAAGCATTACTTCACTACGTATCACCCACGCTCACGTCGACACTAAAAGGTATTAAGCGCATTGATGCGCTCCCTTTTGATCCTATACGCAGACGCAGTACGATCTTGGTTGAACAAGATGGAAAGGCGTTTCTCATGATGCGTGGTGCGCCGGAAGTGGTGTTTGCTGCAACGAAGAAAAAGATGACCGTCGCTGCAAAAGCATGGGCGGAAGAACAAGGGAGGAATGGTAGTCGCACGCTCGCTATTGCGTACAAAGAAGTAATATACGGCGTTCATAAGACGATCGAAGAAAAAGATGAATCAGGTTTTATGATGGTGGGTATGATCGCTTTTGCTGATCCGCTCAAGCCGTCAACGAAACAAGCCGTATTGCATGCAAATAAGCTTGGTGTGCGTGTGAAGATCATTACGGGAGATTCAAGGGAGGTTGCGGGTTGGGTGGGGTATCAGGCGGGCATCATCATGTCTCAGGATGATGTTATCACTGGTGAGGAGCTTGAAAAACTTTCTCCTGAGGCGAAACTTGTTGCGGTTGAAAAATATCATGTCTTTGCACGAACGATGCCGCTTCAGAAGTATGAGATCATTCAGTTGCTTCAGAAGAATAATCTCGTCGGCTTTCTTGGTGAAGGTTTCAATGATGCGCCCGCACTTAAGCTTGCCCATGTTGGACTTGCGGTTGAGAATGCTTCTGATATCGCGCAGGACGCCTCAGATGTTGTGCTTCTTAATCCATCACTTGAGGTGATCATCGATGGTATCAAAGAGGGCAGAAAGATATTTGCAAATTCCATGAAGTATCTTCGTGCAACACTGGCATCGAATTTTGGCAATTTCTTCGCACTCGCATTTGCGTCACTATTTATTCCATATCTCCCAATGCTCCCTATTCAGATTCTTTTACTCAACCTTCTTTCTGATTTTCCGATGATCTCTATCGCAACCGATAATGTTGATGATGAGGAGCTTCAGAGTCCAAAGGGGTATCAAGTCGCTGAGCTCACATCAATTGCCATTGTGCTTGGTGTGGTGAGTACTATCTTTGACTTCTCATTCTTTGGATACTTCGTGCAATTTGATGACCCTGCAGTGCTCCAGACCATGTGGTTCATTGGAAGTATATTAACTGAACTCATTCTTCTGTTCTCTATTCGCACAGCGCTACCATTTTGGAAGGCAAAGCGCCCCGCAAATATTGTTATGTGGTTGACCGGTGCAGCCGCACTCTTTACACTCACGATCGCATACCTTCCTTTGGGTGAAGAGGTCTTTGGATTTGTATACCCTGAAATGAAGTATATGTCCGTTGCGATAGGATTAGTGGCACTCTATTTCGTCTCCACTGAAGCTATTAAGTTGTTGTTCTATCGTTTTTGGAGAGCAAAAGACTCCCGCTATGCGGGTTTGTCACGATAGGTCGCTCCATTATTACTTGGTACTCCGACTACCAAGTTGGAGTATTTATTGTTTGATGGCGCGGAGATAGAGGAAGAGGGGAATCTCTTTGCGTGCCCTGTTTTCTGCTTGTGCGCGTGGTCCCGAATCGCTTTCTTTGTGTGAGATCCACTCTTCGAGTCTGTCAACGGCGAAACCCGCCTTCCCGAAGACCTTAAAGTAGTATTGCAGTGGTCGATGAAAAGAAAGAGTCTG
>DAIUCR010000005.1:36656-50578 GCA_036846065.1 Patescibacteria group bacterium
CCTTCCCGAAGACCTTAAAGTAGTATTGCAGTGGTCGATGAAAAGAAAGAGTCTGTGTTGAGTCTTTCATTCCTGGATGCATGTCGATCGCAGTTCTTGAGTCGGCGATGTATTGGTCGATGCGACGATATTGCACTTTCTTTTTGTCATCATAATCCCATGACGATTGCTTGGGGATGCGGAATGCGGGATGATTCATGACGATATGAAATGTTCCACCATCTTTGAGTATGCGTGATACTTCAGCGCACAGTTTTTGTGTGTGTTCGATGTTCTGAATAGCGAGCATGATGATCACTTTATCTGCACTCTTGTCGGGGAGTAGGGTAAGGTCCTCCGCACTGCTCACGTGGTAGGTGATATCGGGAGATCTTTTGCGCGCAATTTCAATAAGTTCTTCGCTGATGTCGACACCAATAAGGCGAGCTCCTTTTTCGTGTAGTGCTTGTGTAAAATATCCTTGTCCACATGCAATATCAACGATCGTCTCATCCTTCTTTGGTTCAACGAGGCGGAGAATGTTGGGAAGTAGCACTTTTTTGTGATAAGTGTCGTCGCTGGTGAGGTGCTCGTTATACCAGTTTGCAACCTTGCCCCAGGATGTCGTGCCCGGTGTTATCTCTTTGTTTCGTGGACTTGCGTCGCGTGATTGTGACCATGATTGCGTGCGTGCGTGAGGGATCGACTTTGTGCGTGGTCGTGTGCTTGCTCCGCGCTCTTTGTATCCATATGCGCCAGGCTTCTTCTCAAGTGTTGGCTTTGTTCCGAATTCCTTTCGTGCACCAAAACTCGCTCGCTCTGTGCGTGCGCCATAAGATGATCTTCCTCCTTCCTCTTTCGTTCCTGTTTTTCGTTCGTAACGAGGTTTTGCATCGGAGGTTGTACGTGTAAAGCTCGGTCTTCCTGCCCCGCGTGGAGTGAACGTCTTTCGCTCGCCATCTCTCGTGGTTGCAGCTCTTACGTAGTGAGGTTTCGCGTCAGTATTCGTATACGGTGCGCGAGCTGGTCCTTTGCGTACAAAGTCTGGGCGTGCATCAAAGCTTTTTCGGGCTCCACGAGTTGGTCCTTCTGTGCGAGGGCTGTATGGCCTCTTTACTCCTGTTGCAGTAGGCTTTCGTGTAAATGGGAGGCTCTTGCGTGCTCCCGCTCCTCCTGTTGTCCGAGTGGCGCGCCCTTCTTTTGCTCCAGTTTTTTGAGATTTATTTTCCATGTGTGGCATTCTTACATAATTTCATAAGAAAACAAAATTTTAAGAAAGTGAAGAGGTTGAATTCTTCTAAATAAGCAATGCGGGGATATTTTCATGGTATTGCTTTTTTTTCTGAAATATGCCATATTATAAGGAATCGCCACCCGTTGGGTGTGTTTTATTTCGCCCAATCGAGGGGCATCTGCACGTAGGACATTTCGTCCCCGTCTGATATCTTATTATTTTTTTTGAATATGGAAATTCGCAATATCGCAATCATCGCTCACGTTGACCACGGCAAGACCACCTTGACCGATGCACTCATGCGCCAAACAGGAATGTTCGCCGAAGGGGAGAGTATGGACTCAAACGCACTTGAGCTTGAGCGCGGTATTACGATCTACTCCAAGAATACTTCTGCGATCTATAAGGGAACAAAGATCAATATTGTTGACACCCCGGGCCATGCCGACTTCGGCTCTGAAGTTGAGCGTGTTTTGCGCTCGATCGACTGCGTGCTTCTTATTGTGGATGCTCAAGAGGGTCCAATGCCACAGACACGCTTCGTCTTGAAGAAGTCTCTTGAATTGGGATTGAAGCCGATCGTCGTTATCAATAAGATCGATAAGCCGGCAGCAAATCCTGATGAGTGTGAGGAGAAAGTCTTCGAACTCTTTATGGATCTTGGCGCAACGAACGAGCAGCTCGATTTTCCTGTTATCTACGCGATCGGTCGCGAAGGTGTCGCAAAGCGCAAGCTTACCGACGAATCAAAGGATCTTACTCCACTCCTTGATCTCATTCTCGAATTCGTTCCCGTTGCCGCAGGTTCGAATGAGGCACCATTCCGCGCACAGCCTTTCAATCTCGCATATGACAATTATCTCGGACGCCTCGCTATTGTGCGTGTTGTCGATGGAGTGCTCAAGATGGGAGATAATGTATTCGTACTCAAGGAGGGCGCAGAGCCATATAAAGGAAAGGTAACAAAGCTTTTCACCTTCAAGGGTATCAGTCGTGAAGAAGTGGGAGAGGTGACCGCAGGAGATATTGGTATCGTTGCGGGTATTCCACAGATCTATATTGGTGAGACGATCGTTCACGATGCAACACTCGCACCACTTCCTGGTATCACCGTGGATGAGCCAACGATCGAACTTAACTTCCTTGTGAACAATTCTCCTTTTGCCGGCCGCGAAGGAAAGTTCGTCACGAGTCGCCAGATCCGTGAGCGTCTTGAGAAGGAGCTTGAGATCAACGTCGGGCTACGTGTTGATTTCGCAAGTTCTTCCGGAGATACATTCAAGGTTGCAGGTCGCGGAGAGCTTCACATTGCTATCTTGCTTGAGAATATGCGCCGCGAAGGTTTCGAATTACAGGTATCACAACCACAGGTCATCATTAAGGATATTGATGGGGTGAAATGTGAGCCGTTCGAAGAAATTACCGTTGACGTGCCAAGCGAGAGTCAGGGTGTGGTCATTCAGAAATTGGGTGAGCGCAGTGCGGTCATGACAAACATGAGTCAGACACACAATACCATTCGCATGACATTTGAAGGTCCAACGCGTGGTCTCTTGGGATACCGCAATCAATTCATTGTCGATACAAAGGGAGAGGGGATCATGGCAAGTCGTGTGTTGGGATTCAAACCTTACGCTGGAGCAATTGCGCGACGCGCGGTTGGCTCGATGATCTCAATGGCAAGTGGAAAGGCGCTTGGATACTCGCTCGCAAATCTTCAGGAACGCGGTGAGTTGTATATTGGTCCTACAATAGAAGTTTATGAGGGTATGGTCATCGGAAACACTGCAAAGGGTGACGAGATGCCGGTTAATCCAACAAAAGGAAAGCAGCTCACGAATATGCGTGCATCAGGAAATGATGACGCGCTCAACCTTGTTCCTCCTCATGAGGTGCACATCGAGAACGGTCTTGAGATCATGGCAGAGGACGAATATCTTGAGATCACTCCAAAGAGTACTCGTTTGCGTAAACAATTCCTTACCGAGACAGAACGTTCTCGTAATAAGCGTAAATAACTCGTAATATTTCACAATAATAAAAAAGCTCGCAATACGCGGGCTTTTTTGTTGGGTAAATTGACAATAAATACTAAAAATGTTACAGTGGACATCTCATAAGACTCCTCTCTCTAGTCAACTTCGAGGGAATCGCACAACAGTGCTTCGGGGTGTTGTGGGTTCTACTCGTTAAGTAATAATAAAATATGTTTCAAGAAAGAAAGCACACCCAAGGAGGTGTGCGTAGAGCGGTAACGCTCGGAAGCGGACGACCGTCTTCTTCAGGCGGACGAAGAAGTGGTTCTTCCTCTTCGCGTCCATCTCGTGATGGGGGTTCTTCATTTCCACGCTCATCGCATGGTGGCGGCGGGCCACGTTTTTCTCGTGGCGGAGGAAGTCGTTTTGGTGGTGGAAAGAAGAGATTTGGCGGAGAGTCGATCGACGTGTCGCGCTTTGTGAACAAGGCAGTCATTGTCGAAGAAATGAAGCCGTATCTTCCAACGCATCAATTCGTTGATTTCCCAATAGAGGAGGCACTCAAGAAGAATATCATCGCAAAGGGGTATGAGATCCCGACGGCTATTCAGGACCAATCTATTCCTCACGTCTTAAAGGGCGCCGATATGATCGGTATCGCAAACACGGGCGAAGGAAAGACTGCGGCATTCCTTATTCCACTCATCAATAAGATGATGAAGGATCCTACTGCAAAGGTGCTTGTCATTGTGCCAACGCGCGAGCTCGCACTGCAGATCGATCAGGAATTCATGGCCTTTTCGCGTGGTCTCGGTATCTACTCAGTACTCCTTGTGGGTGGCGCAGGTATCAACATGCAGATCGAGCGCTTGCGCCGAAAGATGCGCATGGTCATCGGTACACCGGGTCGTATCAAGGATCTCATTGAGCGTCGCGAGCTTAAACTCGCAGAGTTCGAAAATCTCGTCTTAGATGAGGCTGATCGTATGCTCGACATGGGTTTCAGTGTTGATATCAAGTTCATCATTGGACATCTTCCAAAGGAACGTCATACACTCTTCTTCTCCGCGACATTCTCTCGAGACATCGAGATGCTCGCAACAAGTATGTTGAAGTCCCCGATAAAGATCTCAGTTAAGACCACGGACACTTCAAAGAATGTTGAGCAGGATATCATCCGCGTGCGAGATAAGGATGAAAAGTACAACCGACTCCGCGATATGCTCAAAGAAAAAGATTTCAGCAAGGTGCTTGTTTTCGGAAAGACAAAGCATGGTGTTGAGAAGTTGAGCCAGTCGCTTCATCGTGATGGTGTGAAGACTGCTTCCATTCATGGAAACAAGTCTCAGCCACAGCGTCAGCGTGCACTCAAGGATTTCAAGGATGATCGCGTGCAAGTACTCGTTGCAACTGATGTTGCAGCACGTGGCCTCGATATTCCAAGCGTCACACATGTCATTAACTACGAAGTCCCTCAGACCTATGACGATTACGTACACCGCATTGGTCGTACGGGTCGCGCAGGAAAGCGTGGGGTCGCCCTCACATTCGTTGAAGGCGGTTCGTACTAAATAAAGAGACATTCTCTTGTAAGAGATCCCTCATTCGAGGGATTTTTTGTTATGAACTTGATATACTTTGAGGATGGAAAACACTCAATTGGGAGGGGATACTTCACAGAATGTTTCGGTTGTTACTCGTGCAGTAAATGACCCGCACCAGCGAGAGAAAATCTATAAAAAGATCGGGCTTATTGCGGTAGCGTGTGCGGTCCTCATCGCGCTATTTTTTGTTCTTTCTTCTCGCAAGTTTCAAGAAGGATTTGCTGATGATTACACATTAGTGCCCGACAAGATTTCTGAAAGTGCTGCAATCACGGTAAAGCTCCCCGACGATATTGCTCCCGCAAATTTTAATCCTGCGCAATCACTCACGTTTTCGCCTGAGATCAAGGGCACGTGGGAGACTCCCGGTGAAGTGTCGGAAAAGATCTATCGTTTTCTTCCTGCACAAAAAATGACCGTTGGTGCGTACTATCTTGCCACACTCAACACCCCAGAGCTCAAAATGGAAAAAATGTTTTCCATAGACAAGGATCCGTCCGTGCTCGCAGTATTTCCTAAGCAAGAAACTGAAGTGAATGAATACTCGAGTATCACCATCATGTTCAGTCGACCAATGGTTGCACTCAGTACACTCTCGGAGAATGAGGATATCACTCCTCCTGTTCATATCACTCCCAAAACAGAGGGAAGATATAAATGGATCACGACGCGCACACTCCAGTTCATTCCCGCCAAGCGCCTCCTGCGCTCCTCGGCATATAAGGTCAACGTAGAAGAGGGGATGCGCTCACTCGATGGAGTGGGTATTCCGTCATTTACGCACACATTTACGACCCGCACACTCGATTATCAGTCGCAGTACACAGACCCTACGCAGGTGCGCACGCTTACGCATGACCAGCCATTTCGTGTCTATTTCAATCAACCATTTGATCTTGAAAAGACGCAGAGGCTCATTACGCTAACTTCTACCCCCGTGCTCCCCCCTAAACTTTTTGTTGCTGCATATGGTACGCGTGAGGTTCGTGATGAAAAAACAGGGAAGGTAGAAGTGCTTACTGACCAATCAATACTTGAAATATTTCCAGCGACGGATATGCACGAAAGAAAATATCTTTGGGATTTTGATGAGACATATGTCGTGAATATTGTAGGTGCAGTGCCGCTTGAGGGAGATATAAAGCTTGAGACACCTTTTCAGAGATCAATAAAGATAACCCCAATCATTGAGAGTGTGACGGCAGAGTCAATGCGGAGTAATCTCGTTACGCCAGAAGTTTTTGATCCGACGGGAACACTTACTTTCCGCTTGAGTGAGCCGATCGATCTTCGTGCCTCAGATGTGAGCGGGAAGGGGATAAGCAAGATAGTGTACGGTGAAAAGTGCGATGAGCCTGGCATTGGTGAGGAGTTCCAGGTGAATAGTGCTGATTGTAAAAAAGTCGATGACCAAAAAAGCATCGTCCTTACTTTCGACGCCCAGGCGTTCGGGATGAAAGAGACATCCTCGATTACGATGAAAAAGCTAGTGAATATCGATGGTATAACGCTGAATACCAGTCCACTGGTAAAAAATTTCACGACATTCCCGAAGTTTGAAATTGTGCGTACGACACCGAAAAATAGCGCAACAGATGGAAGTCTGACTGCGATGCAGCTCTGCACGACGAATCCGATTACCACTCCTGCTGATGAAGAATTTTATAAAAAGATCCGCTCTAATATGATGATCGGACTTTGGAATTGGGACAGATCATTCTTGGTTCATCCGAATTCTTATCAGGGTGAAAATCTGTGTCCAGTGAATACATTTCAGACAACGATACGATACGGGCTTGTTCCGAACTTTGCATATCAATTCACCCTTGAGCTCGATGATCATTTTGGGCAACGCGTAACACAATCACTGCACTTCACAAGTAAAGATGCCGATCCTCTTGCGAAGGGTTTTGTTCACCTGCAGCCCTCCGTGGTGATGACTCCGCCAGAACGGACGACGTTCACGTATGGTCTCGATTTTATGAGGGAAGTGGACATGACAATCTGTAAGGTAACTCCAGAGACAATGCTTTCGTATCGCGCATTCCCCAATGACATTACCGATAGCCCCACAACGCTTAATTGTCTCGAGCGAAAGACGAAGCATATTGTACTTCCGGAGTCCTATGCCACAAGAAAATATTTACAAGTTGACTTGAAAGATCATTATCCTGACACAATAGGGAATTATATTCTCACTTTTTCGAATCCAGGATATCGACGTGTTTCTCGCACGTGGGACTATGTTACAAACAAAGAAAAGCTTTCTCTTGGAGAACAATTATTTGAAAAAACTTATGTGACCGTTACTACACTTGCGGTAGGCTCAAAGCAAGTGGAACGTGTAGATGGGGATTATTATGATGAAGATGGTTCTCGTCGTGCATTGCGTGATTCATTCATGAAAGATAAGTGGCCGACCAATCTCTATTGGGTCAATTATTTCAAAACACTTACTCCAGTATTCGGTGCAGTGGTCACTCCGTATACAAAAGGGAAAAATACGATCATCGATCTTCCTTCACAAAAAACTGACGCGGAGGGAATAGCTGAAACGCTATCAGCCGATGATGTTGTTGGAGCAGTGGTTACGATGGGTGGTGACAGTGCGATAGTCAGTAATTTAAGTGATGCACTTTCGTACGCACCCCCCGCGGGGCCTGCACGACGCGAGTATATATATACCGACAGGCCGATTTACCGACCAGGAGACACGGTGCATATCAAGGGTATTTCGCGTATCGGATATGACGGAGTATATGAGGTGCCGACCGGAGGAGCGAAGCTCGAGGTCCGTAATGCAAAATACGAGATCGCTCGCACGGAAGAAGTGAAGTTCAGTAAGAATGGTACATACGAGATGTCATTTACGCTCGACCCTCAGGCATCGCTCGGTTACTACCCGATCAATACGAACACCGGTGGATACGGTTCATTCCAAGTCGAAGAGTATGTTGCCCCACAGTTCAAGATTGATCTTTCTCCCGACAAGGAAGAATATATTTCAGGAGAAAAAGCGATAATAAACATCGCCGCGGATTATTATTTTGGAGTTCCGGTAGAGAGTGGGGATGTCGAGTACCGCATCGTGTCGCAAGATTATTATTTCAATCGATACCAAGATGAGTACTTCAATTTCGGCAGAAGTTGGTATGACAATGAAAATGGTTGGTACGGTGACCGCTTCCTTGTGTCGGGAAAGATGAAGCTCGCAAAAGACGGAAAAGGGGTAATATCTCAAGAACTCAACATCGATAAACTCTTCACGGGTAATTACAAAAACCAAAGCAAGGTGGTGACGGTCTATGTCACTGTCAAAAATGAGAATGGGCAATCGGTGACCAAGCAGCAATCCATGATCGTGCACCGCGGAGAATTTTATACAGGACTCACGATGGATGATTACTTCTTTGCAGAAGGGAAGTCGGGCACTGTGCGCATGAAGACGGTTGATGTGAAAGGAAAACCTGTCGCAAAAAACAACCTCGACCTCACGCTTGAAAAAGTCGAATGGAAATCATACAAACGCCAAGAGGTTGATGGAAATTTCTACTACCGTACGGAGCGCGTGAAAACGAAAGTATCGAGTACAAAGGTCGACACCGATAAGAGTGGTAACGGAAGTCATCAGTTCACTGCGGGCACATCAGGAGAGTATGAATTCACAATTTCGGGAGTTGACGAGCTTGGAAATACTGTTTCTGCACAATATGGTTTCTATGTTTCAGGGCGTTCTGCACTCGACATTCGTCCAACGAACAATGCGACGCTTGAGCTTGTTGCGGAAAAGACCGACCTCGCAGTAGGTGAGAATGGTTCATTTGTGATCAAGTCTCCATATCAGCACGCGAAAGCATTGGTCACACTCGCACGTGGGAATACGTATGAACGCAAAATAATAAATATCGATTCACAATTAACGCAATACAAATTCACTGCGACGGAACAATTCATTCCGAATGTTGTTGCGAGCGTGCTCCTCCTTTCTCCACTACCGGAGATCAAATATGGTGAAGTGTACTATTCGGTCGGTGCGAAAGAAAAAGAACTCACCATTGCCATCACTTCAAACAAGAAAAAATATTTGCCTGGCGAGGAAGTGGAGCTCGATGTGGACGTGAAAGATTCGAAAGGGAATCCTGCGCAGGCAGAGGTCTCGCTTTCGGTGGTCGACATGAGCGTGCTCGCGCTTGTCGGAAATCCAAAGAAGCATCCCGTCACGTTCTTTTACAATGGTGAACCGCTCACGATTCGCACGGCAATGAATGTTAAAAATATTCTCAATGTTGCAGAAATCCCTATCGGCACAAAGGGTGGCTCAGGTGGTGGTGGAGATGATCTCGAGAAGAAGAAGCGTGGCGTCTTCCGCGATACCGCCTATTGGAATGGCGTGGTTGAAACTGATGCAAATGGAAAAGCATACGTGAAATTTACGCTTCCTGACAACCTTACAGAGTGGCAGGTGGAAAGTGTCGGAATCACCAAGAACACAAAAGTCGGAGCAGGATACGGCGACTTCGTTGCACGCAAGTCGATCATGGCGCTTCCACTCAAGCCACGCTTCATTCTTCCTGGGGATAGTTTCGCGGTCGGGGGAACGATATTCAACGAGACAGACACCGTTCAAAAATTAAATATTTCTGTTACTGCGCCAACGCTCACCCTCACGGGAAATACCAAGGCAACTATTACCGTAGAGCCACATACATCAATCAGTGTTTCGTTCCCCGCCATCGCTCCTGAATCAAAGAATTCGGGGAATCACGAATTCACCCTTTCGGCAAAAAATGATGATTACGAAGATGTCGTTACGAGCTCATTCCCGATCGAGCGTAACGACACCTACGAGTTCACCGCAACTGCCGGTCGTATCACTGATTCAAATTGGAAGGAACAACTTTATCTTCCGAAGAATGTTATAGCCGATCGTGGTGCGCTTACTATTTCAATGAGTGCAACGATGGCGACGATACTCGACAGCGCAATACAAGGAATGATCATCTATCCGTATGAATGTAGTGAACAAGTCGGAAGCAAGCTCCGCACAATAGCGATCGTGAAACAAAACGCACAATTATTCGGCACGAGCACGCAATTATTGCCCGAGCGTATCACCATCGGCAACCGCACATTCACGGTCGACGAAATAGTTCAGAATGGACTGGCAAAGTTATATCAGAATCAAACACCAGATGGCGGAATGCCGTACTATGCGAACCTTCAGCCTGATTTCCGATTGACCCTTGCAACACTCGAAACATATATCGACCTGAAGGAAGCCGATTACGCAGTAGATGAAGCGAAGATGACGCAATCCGCTCAATATGTATTCAACTTTATTAATTTCCCACATCCGAGCTACTTACTGTCGAGCGAGGATATCATTACTAGTTCATACGTGCTCTCTCGATTGGGTGATAATACGCGATGGGAAAGTTCGGGGGTACGCGCAAGGTTAGTTGCATTTGCGAATGATAAGGCGTTGGTACATACAGGCTTGAGCACTCCTGCGCTTGCGTATCTTGCGATTATTTCTACCAAAGAAGAATTTGGTGCATCGGTAACCAATCGACTTTTTGCCGAGTTTGAGAACAGAAGCAATATCGATGCACGCGGTACAACCGTGAACGCAAGTGCGGACATGCCGTCACGGTTCACGGAAAATGCCATCGTGAATACTGCGCTTGCCCTCAAGGCATTTTCGGAATCGAAGCGTGACACACCACTGCTCGAAGGATATCTCCGCGCAATGAAGACGGGCAAGGCACGTGATGGTGGTTGGGCATCAACGTACAACACCATCATGGTGGTCGATGCGATGACAGAATATTTAAAGTGGAAGAATGAAGCGAATGCGCACATGAGTCTCGCGGTAATGCTCGACACACAATCACTTCTTTCGACTGAGTTTACGAAGAAAAATATTCTCACGACCTACGCAACGAGTGTTCCGATGAGTATGCTCAAAAATGGAAAGGGTCAGACGGTGGAATTTGTGAAAAAGAATTTAGGACTTGCAAATAATGCGTACTACTACGATATGTTGTTGCGTTATTACCTCCCGACTGCATCGATTGCCCCACGTGATGAAGGGTTCAGCGTGCGACGTGAACTCTACAAGCAAGACGACACTGAATTTGCACATCCTATTACCGAAGCCATGCAAGGGGAGGTGCTACACGGAAGAGTCATCATCAGTGTTCCAAGATTTCGCTCCCATGTAACGATCGAAGATTTTATTCCCGCAGGAACAGAAATCGTAAATCAGCGCCTTGCAACCGAAGATCAAGGTCTTGGTGACGCCGACACAGAGCGTTTCGAAGAATACGGAATGAATAGAGCGATAAAAGAGGAGTCATGGTTCAGCCGCAATGTTGCGAGCATATTCTCTTTTCAAGGGAATGCTGTTGGCCCAAATGAAGATACCGACGGTGTCGTGAGTGATGAGATGTATGGAAACAGAAGTACGACGCTGCAACCGCTTTATCCAAGCTCAGTCGAGAATCATGATGATCGCATTTTCGCATACATTAACCAACTCGCACCAGGGGAGTATGTCTATGACTACTATCTCCGCGCACTTATCCCAGGAGTCTATCAATATCTCCCACTTGTCGTGAGTGAACTCTATACTCCCGAAAACTTCGGCCGCACCGCAGGAAGTATGTTCACGGTGATGAAGAAGGGAGACTAAGACACAAAATCATCTGATGACTTCAGTGAAGTTGCTCAGCCAATCGTGCGCTTGGTGTTAGCGTCTTATTTTGGAGTTATCGAATCACACGCACACGTAGAGTTGTAGCTTTTGTTCCATCTTTTTCGGATGTTTCGATGATGTATTCACCAGGTTGTGTTGGCGACCAGAATATTTTTTCGCCTTCGCCGATTATTTTTCCATCCACTTTCCATGTGAGTGACCTGCTTGCGCGCAGTGGTACGCTCATTCCTTCTTGATACATGAGCACATCTTTGTCGTGTGGCTCGAGTACTACATCACTATCTTTCATGATGAGGCGAGAATACTCGATGTCGTCATCCTGAAGTCCGAAGGAGCGTCCGTCTTCTGTCTCTATCGGAACAATTGCATTTGCGTCAAAAGTTTGTGGGGCAATATCTCCGCGTGAGTGAAGTAACGTCATCACGTCATGCCAGATTTTCCCCGCACCCCGTGCGCCAGTGAGGAGATCCATCGGTTTATTATTACTATTGCCGATCCAGACCACAACCACAACATCAGGTGTGTATCCCACCGTCCAGCTGTCATGATAGTCGTATGAGGTGCCCGTCTTCACTGCGTACTCTTTGAATGGGAGATTGAGATTGCTTTCGAGTCCGAATTGCTCAACACCCATCAATCGGTCGGAAAGCATTTTGTTAACGAGTTGCGTCGTCGTCGCATTCAAGATGCGCTTTGGTGCGGTGATCATTGTCGACATGGGGACTTCCATGTTTTTTCCTTTGACTAACTCGAGTGGTGCGAGTATTCCGTTTCGCGGGAAGACGGTGAAATAATTTGCGAGTAAAAGAGGATTCATTTCGAGTCCGCCGAGTGCGATGGAAAGTTGATAGGTGTCGAGCGACTGACGTGGGATAAGTCCGAGCTCGTTTTGCATGAATACTCCGAATGCATCAACGCTGTCGAATTGCAGTGCACGTACTGCGGGGACGTTAAGACTATTGGAAAGTGCGTAATGGAGCATGACATCTCCGCGATAGATACCATCATAATTTTTTGGATAAAAGGCAAAACCCGTACCGATCTCGTAACGGTACTCCGTGTCATCAATAAGCGAATATGGGCGCGCGCCTTTTTCAATCGCTTTTCCATAAATGAATGGCTTCCATGTTGAGCCTATTGGCCTTGGAGAAAGTGCCATGTTTATCTGACCCCCATCGCTAATACTGTAGGGGTTGGGAGTGCCAACGAGCGCAAGAAGGGTATTTGGCTCACCATCTTTTCCCAACTTAATTATCGCGACTGCGGCATTCGCGACACTATTAAATTGCTCCGTGCTCAGTCGGTCGCTCACGATCTCCCGCACCTTCATCGTCAATTCTTTGTCGACGGTCAGTGTGCAGGTATGTCCGCAATCTGTGGTTGCATGGAGGGGGGAGAGTTCGAACATTGCTGGATCTTTTTTGGGCTCACGAATTGCTTGCGGAACTTTTGTGTATGCGGGGATTTCTTCCACCCCGAGACGTTTCCCTAAATTTGTTGCACGTAAAGTATTTCCGGCACTTCCTGGTTCAAATGATGGCGCGCTGAGTAATGCGAGGAGTCGCACGATTTCACCATCAGTTAACTCTGCGGTACTTTTTCCAAAATAATATTGTGCCCCACCCTCGATACCTTCTGTTTGTTTCCCAAAATAGGCACTGCTCAAATACATGGTCAGAATCTCGTCTTTCGGTGTATGGAGTTCCAGTGCAGTTGCATAAAAAAGTTCGATGAGTTTATTTTTTACGGTGCGCTCGTTTTCGTGACCAAGTAAATTTTTGACCAACTGTTGCGTGATTGTGCTTCCACCAGTACGTTCTCCGTAAAATATTGAATGCGATGCACTGCGAATGATGCTGAAGGGGTTTGTTCCGAGATGGTAATAGAAATATCTATCTTCTTTTTCCACGACAAGCTCGCGAACGCGTACGGAGCTCGTTCCCTCGGTCATGTACTGACCTTTTTGATTCGGCAGGATTTGGAGTAATGCACCATTCCTATCGAGTATCTGTGTTGAAATTTCCCCTTGATATGCCGCATGCAATCTGCTGCTCACTTTTCCCGTCCAAAGAAAGGTAATCAATAGTATTGCACCAATGACAATAAAGAGGTCTCTTTTCTTTCCTGCGCGGAGTCTTGTGAATCCGTGTATCATCTATGGATTATATACTACTACATCATTAAACATATTCTCCCCATGATATTTTTACGGCTATTTACTCTAAAAACCTTTTGCGTTTTGGGAGGTATTCACTAGCGCAAAATGAATGCGTTTACAAGAAGGTAGATGACATAGATGGCAATAAGGATCAAGCCAATCGCGCGGGAATTCAATTGGCGCGACAGTGATGCGATCAGTGTTGCGATGACCGCAAACGCGATCGGAAGGGCGATGATCTTTGGAGAAATCT
>DAIUCR010000006.1:0-13273 GCA_036846065.1 Patescibacteria group bacterium
ATCATTTAGAATTATCTATTCGCACGGATATTCTTTTTAAGAAAAAGGAAAACATACGACAAGTCGAAACAAAGGGACGCACGGGGCGCATCAAGAATGTTGAAAATATTTTCGGAGTAGAGCACGGAGAGGAGCTTGCAGGAAAAACCGTGATCATTATCGACGATGTCATTACCACTGGAGCAACCATCGCTGACGCAAGACGTGCACTCAAGGAATGGAAGCCGAAACGCATCCTCGCCATTGCCGTTGCACACTAAAATCAACCAATTTTGAAAACCTGACGCTCTTGTGCTAGAGTATTTGCACTTGGACACACGATTGGGTGGTCCAAGAGAAACCAAGACACCTCACTGCGGTGCAGTGGGCTCCGATGGTGTTCCCCGTGCGTGACATAAAAAATTATACTCTGGAGACGTGGCTGAGGGGTCCAAAAAACAACCAGACACCTCACTGCGATTGCAGTGCTCAATCGAAGTTCATGTGCGGAAAATAAAATAAATTGGAGACGTGGCTGAGTGGTCTAAAGCACCTCACTGCTAACGAGGCGTCCTGTTACAGGGACCGAAGGTTCGAATCCTTCCGTCTCCGCTCGTACAAAATACCACCATTAGGTGGTTATTTTGTTGAGCGGAGACGAGGAAGTGCCCAGTGGTACTTCCAGGAAGGATTCGAAAAGGCTGAATTTATCACAACGAGCTCGTCTTCGAGTGAAGTGAGATATGAAGCCTGTACAGCTCCCGTAGGGAGAGAAATTCCTTCCAACTTCGCCAATAAAAACAGCACCTTGTCGTGTGATTTTTAGGCAGTGAGATATTAGCCTTTACGCGAACCCATTTTGAGACAAAGACCTAACTTTGCACGCGCCGAGCGCGTAGTGGCTCTATTACTTCCGCGTACGCATTGGGGTACGTAGTGATGCTGATACACACCTCCTTCCGCCTCCGCTTCGCTACGGCGGTACGCCCTCCAGAAAACCTCTTTTCCATATCCTTAAAATATTCCCGCGCCAAAAAAGAAAATGAATGCTGCAAAAAGATTTCCTGGAGGGTTTAATCGCCTTTTTGTATCATAAAATACTATTGTTCCAAAAAACAAACCTGCGTATACTACTCTTGTGGATATGAGTAATGCTGCAAAAAGATTAGGTAAGAATATCCGCAGGATACATCTCGAAAAAGGAATGGCGCAAGGTGATTTGTGTCGGGTACTTAACCTTAATCGGGCATATATGAGTAATATGGAGAGTAGCAAGAAAAACCCTACCCTTGCGACGATTGAACGGCTTGCGGGCGCACTAGAAGTTACCAGCGATAGATTACTAGTGATTTTATGATAAAACATTTAGTGATTGGAGTGGTGGAAGTTGGAACCGGTCTCGCAGAAATATTGCAATGTGCTGGCATTGATAGAAGCGATGGGGTGCCAAAAGCGGACATTATGCATATCTGTTTTCCGTACTCGGAACAGTTTGCAGGTGCAACTGGCGCAAGCTTTATCGTTATTCACTCCACTGTACCTATTGGAACAACAAGTAACTGTGATGAGGATGCGGCACACTCATCGGTGCGTGGTAAACATCCGCATCTTACCGAAGGCATTAAGGCATTCGTTAAGTTCCTCGGCGGTAAACGAGCCGAAGAAGTAACGTCTCATTTTTCAACGCTTGGCATCGAAACTATCACTACCAAAAAACCAGAAAATATCGAAGCAATGAAGTTGTGGGGTACCGAAATTTACAGAGAAGCGATCTTGCTTAACAAGCACATTCG
The DNA here is from genome assembly GCA_036846065.1 of Patescibacteria group bacterium. Taxonomy (GTDB): domain Bacteria; phylum Patescibacteriota; class Minisyncoccia; order Phycocordibacterales; family UBA6899; genus MHLP01. The sequence goes on from DAIUCR010000006.1 coordinate 1,773, forward strand.
CCAATACCGCGAAAAACACGAGATTGATTTTGATATTGCCTATACACTTGCAAACAAAACGTGCAATGATGGATACACGAAGCTCGAACATTCTGAGTTTACAAAATACGTCTTGAGATATGTTAGGGGACCAATTGGTGGACATTGCCTTGAACCCAACCGCCTTATGCTCAACCAATAAGATTACTCATGGGAAAGCAAAATTATAACGAATTTGGAGAGGTTTATTCAGGCTCTTTTGACCTGGAACAAGCTGAGATTTTTATTAAAAAACAATATGGAAACCTTTTTGAAATAAAAAATGAAATTATTAATATCCGTGCTTGTAACTATCCGTATCTAGTCGAACGCCTCATCATTTCTATTCTTGATAATATCCAAAAATATCACGTCCGGCGTGAAAAAATAATCATAAACATTATCAACGACACAAAGAAAAAAGGAACGGCTAAAACATTTAATACACTAACTACTCGCTTAAACTCAATTGCCCCAGAGTATGTTGATATCCATATTTATCACATACATGATCGGAATAGAATCCTTGAACAAATTGAGAGGTTAAGTCCAAAAGTATTTCCTAAGGAAGAATTTGTTGCATTTATTTCTCAAGAGTTTAAGAATGTCGGTGGAACAATTGGTGCCTTCAATTATTCACTTCTGATGAGTCAATACAGCATCGGAAAATACAATTTTGAACCCAAACAGACCGTATGCACTTTCCATGATGACGATATTCATTATTCAATACTTGATGAGAATGGTGGAAAATATGTTGTCGATGATTTTGATTTTTTTAAGGAGCGAGAGCTGTTATTCTCACTCCCAAACAGCCAAGTTGTTTCCGGTAGAGTGACCCACCATACGGGATCACCTTATAAAATGTTCCGAGATTTTGCTAGTACGTTGCTAAGTCTTTCAAGTTTGTTAGGGCAAGATCGTTTTACCCCCTTCAGCACTTTTGATAATGAGCAAAGTACTACTATTGAGAACCCTGAGATGCTGGATAAGAGCGTGGAGACGATTTTGCAGAGTTTTATTGATCGAAAACCAATCTTAAATCTTTATTCCAGAAACAGGAATAATGGTACCTCCGCAAATACATTTACTATAAACGGTGGCTCATTTAGTATGCGTGCAACAGAGATAAACAAACTGTTGGTTTTACCTTTCTCCCTCCAAGACCTAGTGCTCACAGCTCAAGTGAAGAGTAAGTTTGGTATAGACGCAATCAAAATAGCCACTGGACCAAGACACATAAGAAGAAAAAAGAATACTGATGTTGCTGCCAGCCCATCCCATATCGTAGAGGCATTACTAAGAGATAATGATCCTCAAATCTACAACTGTTTGGTTAAATTATCCCACCACAAGGGTTTGTCTTTTGGTAAATTTTTGAAAGATATCTCACAAAAAAGAACGGGGGAAATTAAGTCAGATATCGAAAAAGTCAAAACAACAATAAACCGACTTGGCACTCCTGAAACTTCTCACACGAAAGAAATATTACTTGATTCATTGAATGAGATTTTAAGCTTTGAAAAAGCTTTAAATAATATGACCTCTTACGAATCATCTGCTGAAACAGAAAATAAAACAAACGACTTATTAGAGATCTTCACTAGTATTGAGCCTAAAACAGAACAGATACACGGCCTGTTCCGCGAACTTGGAACATACGATTATTTAGGTAATGAATATGAGAAGATTCGTAACTCCATCAAGAACAAGAAGTTCATTATTCTTTCATTTGACCTTGATGGCACCTTAAGAGAATCTGTTCACAGTCCGTTAGCTTTGAAAGCAACCCGGATCCAACGCTACGTTAAGGGTATAAATTCCAATTTCATAACCGTCCTTAACACAAACAATAGCATCGGTCAGGCAAAGGAGATAAATACTTCTTTGAAATTTGATTACATTCTTGCAGAAAATGGTGCCGTGCTATACGATACCGCTTCGGGAAAGCAGAAGATTCTGGCTCCCAAAAAATACCTAGAGAATCTTAGGGAATTGAAAGAGTTTCTTGCAGAGAAAAAGATTTCTATTTTTCACGAACGTGATGGCACGCTGTATATTCGGGACGGATACAAATTTAATATCCTAAAAGATTCCATGACAGAGGTAGACTGGACAATATTTAACTTAAACTACTATTTCACTGATACACATGAATTGAAGGTGGTTGTTAACCCTCAACGCGGTAGCAAATTCACGGGCTTACAGTTACTCAAAAAGAAATACGGGAAACAAGTCCTCTCTGTACATATAGGGGATGATGAGTTTGACGTACCAGATATGCATATGGAAAACCATCTGTCGGTAGGGGTCCAAAACCATAAGCTAAATTCATCTTCAAGAAAGAAATTTGATAAGGTCCTACCAGCACCCATGATTGAAGGTGTAATGCATTTACTTAACGAGATTGAATATATTCAAAGATACGCATGAGCATAGAAAACTTTCATCGCACTATTATAGTTGAGGGTGTAACAACAAGTGGTAAAAGTACCATTGCTGATAACCTGAGACGCTACGCAAAAGAGCATGATTTGACAGGAACTTTCTTGCCCGAAGAAGAAACGGTCATTCCCTGCATTGATAGTACAAACCTGGAACACAACCAAGCATTCTTAAGAAAATTACTCGAGACAGTATTTAACGAAGAAAAAAATCTTTATGTTTTTGATAGATTGCATTTCACTCATACAATAAAAACAGAGTCTACTATAAAAGATTTTACAGATATAGAGGATACTCTCAAACAACATGATGCGTCATTATTTTTTATTGAAATACCAGAAGAAGCACTGAGACAGCGCTTATTAGATTCACTAAAGTATAGAAATGTGCAATGGGTGCAATATGCTATGGAGCGATCCAACAGAGATCAAGAAAAATTTATAGACTTTTATATTCAAAGACAGCGCCTTTTGAGAAAGCTATTTAATGAAAGCTCATTAACAAAATATGTTATTGATTCTGGTGATCAAAACTATATCCGTATGACTCGCGCAATTATTGATACCGTTGAAATGCAGCCTAATCATTTCTTGAAGACCAAATAATTTCCGATAGCCAAGTATCGTAATCCGCTTTGCTCAAGTGTCTGTAATGCGTCAGCGGGATGTTCAACTATGGGTTGTCCATGAAGATTGAAACTGGTGTTTAATACCACACCAACCCCCGTGAGTTTTTCAAATGACTTAATGAGTAAATGATAGTCGGGATTAACTTCTCTAGAAACCACTTGAGGCCTACAAGTTTTATCATAGGGATGTATTGCAGCAATAAACTCGCTCGCTTTCTCGCTGTTCGTTTCAAATCCGACAGCCATAAATGGTGACAGAAACTTTTGCGGATTAATCAGATAGTCATTTGCACGTTCCACTAACATACTAGGAGCAAATGGCATCCAAAAATCTCTATTTTTTATGGCTTTGTTTATGGTTCGGATATTGTCAAACATAGTCGGGTTTGCCAAGATTGATCTATTTCCTAAAGCGCGAGCACCCCATTCCATGCGTCCTTTGAACCGAGCAACGATTTCATTTTGACTTAAAAGTCGAGCAACTTCTTGTTCTATTCGACGCCCACCTTCAAAGTAGCGCACGTTGTATTTATCAGCATCTAACTTATCAAGATATTGCTTAATTTCGGTATCGAGATATTCAGTCCCTAAGTAGATATTTTTAATCGGCTCAGTTTTTTTATCTGAAAAAGTATCGTAACCAAACTTTGCCGCACCGATTGACAACGAATCATCCCCGCACGACGGTGCTGGATTGAACATCTCAAGATTACAAGTAGAGAGTATTTGCTGATTTAGTTTTATGTTCATAAACACACCGCCACCAAGAGAGAGATTTTTTGCATCATGTTTAATTAGCGCAGCTTGAACAAATTTCAAGACAGTGGATTCAGTAAATTCTTGAATTGCCCAAGCAATTGCATCAAAACGATAGCTCCCGAAGTTGTTTGCGACCATGTAGTAATGTGCAAATTGCATATCAAACGAACTTTCAAAATTTAGAGAATCCTTACTTAACCATAAAATCTTTTTAAATTTATCAAGTACGAGTTGCCCTGAATCCTCCTTAGCATAAGGCGCGAGACCCATAATTTTGTATTCATGCTCATTTCTTTTCATCCCAAGATGATCGGTGACTCGACCATAAAGAGTGCCTATGGAATCTTTAGCCAAAACCGTACGGTGTCGTTTCAATTGATTATTCTTATACTCACAAATTGATCCAGATAAACCGTCCCCCTCACCATCGAGTGTGACAATCAGCTGATCTTGTGAACAATCAGTAAACGCCAGTGCGCCCCACGCATGCGCGAGATGATGATCCAAGTGTAAGATTTCTTCATTTGGGAATTTTTTCTCAAGAAATTGATTGATTTTACGCGTTCTAAAATATTGCTTAAAGATTTTATTTATTTGTTTCCACGCGTTTAGAACATGGAGAATTTTATATTTAAAAAGTATTGACTTAACAAAAACATCCTCAATATCTCCTTTTCGCTGTTGTCGTAATTTTTTATTCTTTTCTTCATCAAAAAATATCGTTTTGTATCGACCACCACCAGAAATAATAACAACTCTATCAAACGTATTGATGTGATATTTATCTTTTATGTAATCCAAAGATTTGTGAGGGAAACCAAGATGTCCTTTTTGGCGTGAAAATCTTTCTTCACCGATCACCTCAATGAAAACACCATTGTGCACCAATGCAACGCCAGCATCATGACCAACATTTACACCAAGGATATATTCGTCCTTAGATTTCATATAGTTTTACGATGGCCAAGTAGCAATTATTAACATATCTTTTTCCTTCTCCGGCAGTGACTGCCAGATCTCCTCTGTTACGAATGGCATGAAAGGATGCAGCAACTTGAGCGAAGTTGTCAGCAGTGTATGGAGTGTGCGCTGACGAGATAATTTATTATCGTCTTCACTACCATCAAGAATGGTTTTTGATTCTTCTAGAATTTTATCTGCAACTTCGTGCCATATGTAATGGTAAATCTTTTCAGCGGCAAGATAGAGTCTGTGATTATCAAAATCATCCGTTATTTCCGCAACAAGAGCTTCGAGATTTTTTATTAGTTCTTGATCTTTTTGCGTAGCGATTACTGATTGTGAAAAATCAACACCTTCGGTATTTTCTAAAATAAATCTTGTTATATTCCATAGTTTGTTTGCAAAATGCTTATAGCCCTTGATCTTACTCTCATCAAATTTAATATCATTGCCAATTGCAGTACCTACAAGCAAGCCCATGCGCAGTGCATCTGCGCCGTATTTATCAATGATTTCAATTGGATTAATGCCGTTCCCAAGAGATTTGCTAAACTTGCGACTATGCTTATCGCGCACCAAACCATGGATCATTACTGTCTTGAACGGAACTTGCCCTAAATGAAAACCGCTCATTAAAATCATGCGAGAAACCCACAGCGGCAGAATCTCATATGCTGGTGACATGAACGAAGTTGGATGAAAAGTCTCTAAATCTTTTGTTTTTTCAGGCCAGCCAAGGGTTGAGAATGTCCAGAGAGCAGAAGAAAACCAAGTGTCGAGTACATCTTCTTCTTGTTTCCAGCCATCACCTTCTGGGGCAATAACGTCACAGTAAATTTCATCACCCTTGTACCAAACAGGAATACGATGACCGAACCAAATCTGTCGAGAGATACACCAATCTCTCAGATTATCAATCCAATGGAAGTATGTTTTTTTGAACCGCTCTTGTGGCATATCAACAGCACCACTTTCTACACTCTTTCGCATAATCTCTTTTAGAGACGTTTGCGTTCCGCTTGCGATTCCCGGTATCTCAGAGTGCGGAATTGTAAAAGCTTTATTCACGTCAACCCACCACTGTAATTTAGGAAGTGGTTCAATGGTCGCACCCGTTCGTTCAGATGTTGATACGTTTTGTGTGATTTCTTCTTCCTGTTCAAGTAAGTCTTGTTCTTGGAGCCAAACAACAACACCCTCACGCGCCTCTAAGACCTTCTTGTCTTTCAGTCGTCCCTCAACGGTCATTTTTGCATACTCGTTGATTACCCGTGGTCGCTCAAGGCCATGGCGATCTGCAATATCCCAGTCAATTTGACTGTGTGCTGGCGTCACACCAAGCGCGCCAGTACCAAATTCTTTTTCTACAGAATCGTCACCAACAATTTTTATATGAAGCGGTACATCGCAGAAGACTACATCAAATTCTTTACCAATATAGTCTTTGTATCTTTCATCACTAGGATGTACGGCAACTGCCGTGTCCCCAACCTTGGTTTCAGGACGAGTCGTTGAAATTGCTATTGGAAATTCTTTCGAGTATTTAAATGTGTAGAGTTTTGCTGTACGTTCTTCGTGAATTATCTCATCATCAGAAATAGTGGTTTGACCTTTCGGGTCCCAATTCACGATACGATTGCCACGATAAATAAGTCCTGCATCATACATACGCTTGAATGCTGTCGATACGGCCAAATTACGCTTTTCATCAAGCGTGTATGCATAACGACTCCAATCAAGTGAAGCTCCCATGCGACGCACCTGATTTAGAATGGTGTCCTCGCTATTTTTAGCGAATTCTGACACTCTGCGTACTAGTTCTTCTCGCCCCAGATCGTGCCTGCTTTTACCCTCGTCTTTTTGAATGTTTTTCTCGACGCGAGCTTGCGTAGCGATAGCAGCAGAATCTGTCCCTGGAATCCATAATGCTCGTTTACCGCGCATGCGCTGGTAACGAATAACCGCGTCCTGCAATGAGTCTTCGTATGCGTGCCCCAGATGGAGCACTCCCGTTACGTTGGGGGGTGGCAAAACGATGGTAAATGATTCTTTTTGTTCTCCAGGTAAATTATCAGGATTAAAATAACCAGATTTTTCCCAGAGTTCATAGATGGATTGCTCCGTCTCATTTGGAGAGTACGACTTAAGAAACTTGTCCTTCATAAAAAGCATCATAACGGATATTGTCTTTTAAGACAAATTCAGAGGAGAGACCCTGCCCGCGTCAGCGGGCAGGGTTTGTGCGCGCATGGAAGCATGCGACAGACATGGGTGGTGTAGGCACATTAAGGTCAGTGCCTCGGGCATTTCCACTAGGAGCGTCCAGCTAGAGGATGAGCGTCGTCGTCAATCGAAGCCACAAAACGCCGAAGCTGGAACGCAACCACTCGCTCGGCGCGTGCAAAGTCAGGTCTTTGTCTCAAAATGGGTTCGCGCAAAGGCTAATATCTCTCCGCCTAAAAAATCGCACCATTAGGTGGTTATTTTGTTGAGCGGAAAAGAAATTTTATGGCAACGTATCTGTCCAAGTGTTGAAATCTTTGAATATCACATCCCATTTACCATCCGCACCATTGGGGCCGGGCTTGAATTCGTATTCCCAAGGTTCAATATAGCGCATACCAATATCTTTCGCCTGACTAAAGACGGTTCCATAATCACTGTTTTGAAACCGAGTAGGTTCTGTTGATTTCCCTATTACCTGACCATAGATATCTCCTGGGTAAGCTTTCAAGACTTCAATAAGCCCTCCTTGATAACTCGTCTTTCCTGATATCCACCACATACCGGCACCAACGCGATGCTCAAGAGAAGGATCATTCCAGAGATCATTAATGATACGAGAAGGGACCGATGCGCTACTGTTCACGTCATGCACTTCAAAAGCAAGTGCTTTATTAGGGAATGCGTTTGCAAAATTCTTTGCCACCTGCTTGCCCGCCTCTACCCACTTATCATCGGTATAACCCGCCTTCTTGAGTGCAGTCATATCGACATTCTGCAAATGACCCTCGAGACCATTCGCGCTCATCTGGGAAACATACACGAGCTTAAGTAAGGGATCATTCCCATATTTTTCCCCCAAAGCCTTTGCGAGCTTATTCAATCTTTCTTGTGCGATCGGGTCCCAAAAAAGTGGGAGACGAGAGGCAGTTTCACCTCTGAATGAATAATTTATGTACGGCGCACCGAGAGTCTCAGTGAGCCAAAGTGGACTACCGGGACCACCGGCCATAATGGAAAGAGAGTATGACTTACCAGAATTTTTCACCATTGTTACCTGCTGATCGATCACGGTAAAAGTAAAGACGTCTGGAGTTTTTTCAATATCTTTCCAAAGACCACGAATGAGCACGCCGCGCACATTTTCATCAGATAGAACCCCACTACTTCCCGCGCCAGAGCTAGAGAAGACTCCTCTTGGTTTAACGATCTGACTTGTTGGCACCACTACCGGCGTCGGAGCTGGTTTTGAATCCACCACTGGCGTAGAAACAGGAATAGGTGCAGGGACAGGTGATTGTTCCGATGTGGGCACCTGAGTCTCGGACGAAGACAGAGAACTGAGGCAGGCTTTTACTTCTGCTGTCATCGTAAAACCACATCTACCATTACTTTGTTTTTCACAACGAGCATCCTGATAACACGCATATTGTTCATTGTACTCACAAGTCGTCATGATATTACCTGCATCCCTTTTGTCGACACAAAGCTGACTACTGCAACCTGCGCGGACACAACTATTACCATTAGTGTCATTATTGCTATTACTACTACTCGTGGAAGCTACTGACAGAGGAGGAGGTTTTATCACAACACTTTCGGTGGGAGTAGTACTCGCTACAATATTACTATCATCATCCTTCTTGTTGTCACTCAGCAAAACAACTCCTCCGATAACGAGCATAAAAGCAGCAAAAAACCCTGCGTAGATAAATTTAGGAGTCATGTTCATCAGTGTAGCAAGATTCTTAATTATGACCCATGAAACTTTTCCACAATGACTCTTTCACTGGAATGCAATGACCCAAAAGAGGGACTGAGTGAACTCAAACTTCCCTCATTTTCACAAAATGCATCATGGCGTCATGCATGAATTGCGCGAGACCCTCGGCGACATTTTCATAATTTGCACGGAAACGTTCGTCGGAAACATAGATATCCGCAAGACCCAAATAGATATCAAGGTTGGGTTCGTAGAATGCACGAAGGCCCTCGTAGTGCTTTAATATGAGCGCTTGCACTCTCTCCCCCGTCGGATCCTCTCCCTCATTCATAGACTGGGCGATCTCCCTGGTAAGTGTGCCGCTCTCTGCGAGCACCTTACGTAATCCCTCCTTGCCCATCTTCTGTACTCGCTCCTGAGATTGTTTGAATGCTTCAGTATCACCCCACCGCAGGCGCGCCTCTTCGGTGTAATGCTCCATCTCTTCTTTGGAAAAATTTCCATACGATCCTTTGTTGTCCATAATATTCTGTTTATTGATCATGTAATTATTTTTGTATTCTCCACTCCATCACCAAGCATTTCTTTTATTCGAAATCTTACTTGTGCGCACTTTCATAAGGATCATATTATCACTAATTTCAAATTTCTTGTGCCAAGATACTGAGCATGGAATAATTCCAACATGAACAACAATGAATGGTGGATGGGGGCAAAGATCTATGAGCTCTATATCGACAAATTTGCACAAAATATCCAAGGCCTGATCGATCACCTTGATCATTTTTCTCGACTTGGAGTGAATACGCTACACATACTCCCCCATTATCCATCCCCAATGATCGATGCAGGATATGATATCACTGATTTTCGGGGCGTGCGCAGTGACCTCGGTTCCACTTTGGACCTCGAAAGGCTGATCGTTGCGGCTCACGAGAAAGGACTCCGCATCATCCTTGATTTCGTTGTGAATCATGTTTCTTCAGAGCACCCATGGTTTCAAGAAGCACAAGCTTCAAAAGAAAATCCCAAGCGCAATTATTTTCTATGGAGCGAAACAGGTGAAGAGTTAAGAGGAAGCGTCAACGCTTTCCCGGGAATAAAGCAGCACAACTGGATCAGAAACCCAAAGACCAATGATTACTATTATGCGACCTTCTATCCAGAGCAGCCCGATCTCAACTGGGATAACGAAGAGGTCATCTCCGCAATGTTCGACAATATGGATTTCCTTGCACATCTTGGTGCAGATGGGTTTCGCATCGATGCCGCCCCGCACCTCATCAAGCGCGAAGGTACGGACTCGAGGGGTCTCCCCGAAACGCACAAGATCCTCAAACGCATGCGCGCACACCTCGAAGAAAAATATCCAGGAGTCATCTTGCTCGCAGAAGCGGGAGGAAACATCGAGGAGACAAAGAGTTACTTTGGAAATGGGGACGAATTTCATATGGCATACCATTTCCCTCTCATGAGTGCGCTGTGGGAAACCCTACTTTTCAATGACCAAACGTACGTCGATGATGTCATGCGCGCATCGGGAGATATTCCCCAGGGATGCCAATGGGCGACCTTCCTCCGGAACCATGATGATATCGAGCTACGAAACCTCCCTTCGGAGACCCGAGAAAAGATGATCAACATGCTCGACCCAAAACGCGAATATCTATTCAACAACGGGAATACGACCGCAGTGCGTATCGCGACAGCGTTTTCCGAGGACAAAGAAAAGATCCTGCAAGCATTTGGACTCCTCTATTCGCTTCCTGGTGCTCCTGTTTGCTATTACGGAGACGAGATTGGAATGAAAAACACCCCCGCAAGACCCGATGTCATTGATACGCGTTTTTTTGTACGAGGTGAGTTTGATTGGGCAGATGCAGTAAACCAAATGAATGATTCGAATTCACTTTTTGCACAGATAGCAAAAATCATCACGCGCAAGACATAGGGTATGATCGAAATTGCCAAGTATTCATCCACTGAAATACTTCTTTCGATTGTTGTTAAAGACATAACAAAAAGAGCGACGAATGTCGCTCTTTTGTAAGGCACATGTGATCGATTACTGATGTTCAAACCATGCGGTGCGCCACTCTTCCATCATTCGGATCTCCTGTGTCTGAGCAGTGATGATATCATTCGCAAGCTTTACAAGCTCCGGCCGTTTTGTTTCACGAAGAAGTGTCTCCGCCATTACGATCGCCCCTTCGTGATGAGTGATCATTTCATCAAGAAAAGCCTGATCGAGGGCATCTCCTGTCTTACCAGCAATCCCTGAGGTCATCCCCTCCATTGCTCCATGCATGTCTGACGAGACTGCTTGCACGGGATTTGCAGTACGACCTGTTCCAATGAAATATCCAACACCAAAACCTAATACAAGAGTAAGGAGTGCGACGATCAGAACATTATTCTTTGTTTCCATATTTTATGATCTTTAACTGTTTAATTACTTACTTCTCCTTCCGATAACACCAATAAATATAGCAAATAGAGACGATGGTGGAAAACCCACCCAAAGACAAGGAGCACCAGTGCGCGGCAACAACTATTCGTCCTCCCTGATCTTCACTGAAAAGTCTTCATCGAGAGCGTACTTCTGCGCGCGGTCATTGATGAAGTATCGCTTGCGCGTCTCTTCAAAAGACAAACTGGTGTCGATAAGTCCGAGGTCATATGCGAGTCTATCCGAGCCCTCCGGAAGCAATATCCGCCAATTGAGGAATGGCACCCTATCTG
>DAIUCR010000006.1:13373-31609 GCA_036846065.1 Patescibacteria group bacterium
CTATCCGAGCCCTCCGGAAGCAATATCCGCCAATTGAGGAATGGCACCCTATCTGGGGTGACGGTATTTACATGATGCACGATACGCGTCGTGCAGGTGTTTGTGAGCGTGTTGTAGAATTCCGGATGATCTTTCAGGTCCGTCGCGCTACGAACCATTCCCACGAATAGCTGCTGCATCTTTTCCTTCGTTGTTTTTGCGGGATACACATACACAAGGTCTTTGCGATAATTTGTACGCAACTTAATAAGATCACGTTCATCACCAATGACGTATGTAATTTCATATTGATTGAACAGTCCCTTGAGAGGATGATATGACTCGCCTTTTTCTTTGCGTATCTCGACGGAGATCGCGACGAACTGTTCGTCTTCAAATTCGAAACTGAGAAATGTATGTGCGGAACCAGGGACCCCGGAAAATGGTTCGACGATATAATAGACGTTCTTTATTTTACTCAAATCAAAGGTCTTGTCGTAATACTCAGGAATATAATCCTTCGTGGAGGTGTAGGTAAAATTTCGGATGTTATGGATTGTCACCATATCGCCACTTATTTCCCCATAAGGAAGTACAGCCTGATCGAGAGACCAATCACGATCATTTGATGGCGTTGTCGCAAGGTGGATCACAGAGAGCACAAGAAAGATACTCACGACAAGAGCAGAGAGACTCCACAAAAGCCATTTGAATACTGTTTTCATTACTTAATCATCATAAACAAAAGCATGTGGTATGCGAGAGCATTACTCCCCGGCCTCTACATCACAACTTTTTGTGCACTGGCAAGTTTTACTGAGACATTCATTTTGATTCTTGAGCTGGATCATCTTCAACTCGCGATCAACCATCATCTTATTGAGTGCTTCTTGCTCTTTTGCGTATGCCGCAAGCTTTGCTTCAGCTTCTTTTCGATCACTGATGTCTCGCGAAATGCCAACGAAATATTTCACGTCACCATTCGCACTAAAGACGGGGCTCACGATAAGCGAACACCATTCGCGATTCGCGAGTTCATGCAAATGCTGCACATCAAGAGAGATCGTTTTCTTCTCCGTAACTGCTTCTTTGATCAGCCGCGCGATCTCCGCGCGTTGCTCAGGTACGATAGAAAGCGTCCAATCAAAACCGATGGCGTCTTCGAGGCTCTTGAATCCGTGTTCTTTAAGTCCACCCGGATTCATATATTCAACTTTATTTTCAAGATTAAATAACTTAATGCAATCGGGAGATGCATTTGTTAAGACTTCAAACTTTTCACCGAGCGATTCTTTTGAAAAACCGTCATCGCCCCTTTGCGTATCATTACTCATAGGTATCCCAAGATATATTCTTGTTGTGTCAAACCTTTATTAATATTCTCCATTAAGTGTACCGTACAAAAAATAAATATGGAAACAAAAAAAGAAAAGCCGGATCTATTATCCGGCTTTAAAAACTTACAATGAAACACTTTTGTCATACACATATTTCACGCGCGCAAGTCCGAGTTGCTCCAAGATGCGAATGTACAGCCACCCAACATCAAACTCAAACCATTTTACCGAAAGCTTTGCACTCTTCGGATAATAGTGATGATTGTTATGGAGTTCCTCTCCGCCGATCAGTATCCCGATCGGAAAGATATTTGTTGACCAATCTTCACACTGTTCCTTTTTGTTCATGCTCGGAAAGTTGCGATAGCCAACATAATGCCCGACGCCATTGATGACACCCGCAGCAAAGAACGGTATCCATGCCATCTGCACAAGCCACATGGCAAAAACTCCAACGAGAGGACCGAACAAGGCAAGATCGATAAGAAGCATGAGTATCACGCCGTATTTGTGATACGGGGTGTATACATGGCGCTCGATCCAATCATCAGGAGTACCGAAGCCATGCTTGACCATCGTCTCTTTATTGCGCGATTCATCAACATAGAGAAACACTCCACCAAAAAGGACACGAAATAATCCAAATCTTTTCGGACTATGTGGATCCTTGTCCGTCTCACATGTTGCGTGATGCTTGCGATGGATCGCCGTCCACTCCTTGGTGATCATTCCCGTCGTAAGCCAAAGCCAAAGACGAAAGAAATGACTGGGGATAGGATGGAGTTCGAGCGAACGATGTGCTTGATGTCGATGGAGAAATATCGTCACCGATGCGATCGTGATATGCGTGAGCGAGAGAATGATCAGCACATACTCATTAACCGACAGGTGAAATACGCCATTCCATATATCCAAATACCAGAGTAGCACCGCGCCACCCATAAGAAACAACAACAGAAATTTCCAGATCCTGAGTTCAAGTGTTGCGGCTAGCATACGATCCTCCGATCTTGAGCCAAATAGTGTCTAAGAAGAGCGACTGGGGCGAGTATAACAGACAGAAAAGCAACATCCTAATTGCTTCATATACACAACACGCGCGATTTCGTATGATGGGAATCATGCAGGAAAAACCAATGAAAGCGGATGATGCGGTGCGGAGTCACTTTCGCATTACCGACACACAAGAAAAAGCGCTTGCGCGGCTAGGTATTTTCTCTATTCGCGACCTTCTCTACCACTTCCCCGCAAGGCATGTTGACGCGGGGAAAGCCTCCCCCATTGAACTCGCAGCAGATGGTGAGCGTCTCACGCTGTATGGCCAAGTCGAAAAAACAAGTACAAAAAAATCTTTCCGTGGCAAAGTCCCAATGGGTGAAGCAACTATTCGCGACGCATCGGGGCAGATGAAACTCGTATGGTTCAATCAACCTTATATGGCAAAGATGATCGCGGTCGGAGATTTCATCCGCGCGAGCGGTACTGTTAAAAAACGTGCAACAAGCATTACCCTCATCAATCCCGAGGTCGAAAAGATTCCCGCACTTCCCGGAGACATCAGTCCGTCACTTTTTAATGCCGGCTCATCAGATGACCAGCCCGCATCTTTCCCCGTATATCCCGAATCAAAAGGAATCACGTCGCGCTGGTTCTATCATGCACTCAACAAGATACTCGGCTCGGGAATCATTGAAACGATCCCCGACGTCATTCCTGACGACATACTCAAGCGCTACAATCTCCCCTCACTTCAAACCGCGCTCATTTGGATACATACACCGCGCAACGAAAAGCATGCAAGCGGCGCACGTAAACGATTTGCTTTTGAAGAGATATTCCTTATTCAGCTCGAGCGCCAACAAAGTCGCATGCTCTATGAACAAAATCCTGCGTTCAAGATAATCCCCGAACCGGCTGGCCTCATGAGCTTTGTCGAACACTTTGGTTTCCCCCTCACGAGCGCGCAGAATGCCGCGGTGGAAAAGATACTCTCAGACTTTGCGTCATCACGCCCAATGTTGCGTCTTCTTGAGGGAGATGTCGGCTCAGGAAAGACGGCGGTCGCTGCCGCAACGACGTACGCTACGGTGACGACGCGCCCCGAAGGACAAGACTTTGGCGCACTCCAGGTCGCATACATGTGCCCCACTGAAATACTTGCGACGCAACACTTCGAATCATTCATAAAATTCTTTGTGGGGAGTGGAATGAATATTGGACTCATCACCGGAAGCGGCTGCCGTAAGTTCCCCTCCAAAGTACACCCCGATGGTTGGACCGATATCTCACGCACGCAATTCTTAAAGTGGGTCGAGAATGGAGAAATTCCGATCGTTATTGGTACTCATGCACTTATTCAAAAAAGTGTGCAATTCAAACACCTCGCATACGTCATCATTGATGAACAGCATCGCTTTGGGACAAAACAACGCGCGAAGCTCGTTCAGAAGGATGGTCGGGTTCCACACTTCCTCTCAATGACCGCAACCCCCATCCCTCGCACGCTTGCACTCACGCTGTACGGCGATCTTGATCTCACCCTCCTCGACCAAATGCCCTCCGGAAGAAAACCAGTTATTACCACGATCGTCGAAGTGGGAAAACGCGAACAAACATATACGAAGATCAAAGAAGAACTATTAGCGGGCCGACAAATGTATGTCATTTGTCCGCGCATTGATGAGCCAGACCCATCAAAAGAACAGGCGCTCAATCTGAAATCAGTAAAAGAAGAAGCGAAAAGATTACAGGAAAAAATATTTCCACAATATACAGTCGGAATCCTGCACAGCAAAATGAAGCCATCAGAGAAAGATGCGGTGATGGAAGAATTCGCAGCGGGCGACATACATATCCTCGTTGCAACATCAGTCGTTGAGGTGGGTGTGAATGTTCCCAATGCAACCGTCATCATCATCGAAGGAGCGGAGCGATTTGGCTTAGCACAACTGCACCAGCTCCGCGGACGTGTCCTTCGTGGCACCCATCAAGCATATTGTTACCTCTTCTCCGAAACTACTTCAACAAAAACATTCGAACGACTGAAGGCGCTCACGACCGCAAAGAACGGATTCGAGCTCTCTGAAATAGACCTCACACTGCGTGGTTCAGGTGAACTCTCCGGTGGAAAACAATGGGGTATCACTGATATCGGAATGGAGGCGATAAAGAACATCAAGATGGTCGAGGCTGCACGCGAGGAAGCAAAGCGTCTTTTGACGGAAGATATCACTCTCACAAAATACCCCCTCCTCATTGAGCGCATTATGGCGCGAGGAACACCAACGCATTTTGAGTAAACATCTTGACGAAGAACATCGTCCTGTTACTCTACAACACAGAGCCCGCCTTGATGGAGAATGAATATGATACTCGCATTCTTGAAGTCCTACGCGCACGACGAAGCATCGAAAAAAGCCACACGCTCGACACTACTCCCAACCCTACTTGTCACACTTGTCATCATTCTTCTCATTGAGGTACCAGGCCTTGTCAGCATGAATGAGCTTGGAGTGATGGATGGTTGGATAGACTACCGACTTGAGACACCGCACCTTATTGTTTCTCTTGTCTCCTACTTTCTCCTATTGGCGTTGATCAGAATACTGTTCTTGTTACTTCAATGGCTCCCCGATCTTTATAAAAAAGCAAAGGAAGAAGACGAGCGTATCAAGCTCGAAGATGACCAATACTGACTACAAAAGCCCCGCAAATGCGGGGCTTTTTAAATATATCGATGATCTATGAATGATGGCCTGTCGTTCCAAATCCACCCCTACTTTTATTACCAAGATCATCGACCTCCTCCCACATGACTTGCATGCACGGGATGAACACCCCCTGCATCAGGCGATCACCCGCTTCCACTTTCACTTCGTGGTCAGTGTAATTGTAGAGTGCCGCAGTATATTCATCCTCGTTCCCCGAGTAATCACGATCGATGATACCCACCCCATTTGCGGGCATTAAACCTTTTTTGTGAAGTGATGAACGTGCAGAGAGCAAGACAAAATATCCCTCTGGTGGTGCGATGGCAACGTTGAGTGGAATGTACGCAATAGAGTGAGCGGGAATAGCCTCCGATACTCGTGCACAAAGGTCGAACCCCGCTGCTCCGGCGGTCTTATATTCGGGTAGCGGTAAATTCTTATCAAAACGCTTGATGGGTATATTCATACTCTTGTTGTATCACGAAGAGCGAACTTGTCTACTTAAATAAAGACACCCGAACATCATGTTCGGGTGTGTACTTATTTAGTCATGATCTCCGAAAGAGAACTGCCTGAATCCATCTTTAGTCCAATGACCTGCGAAAAGGAATGAGGAATGAGGACTGCAATCCCAGCGCATACAGCACATGACTGAGTCAGGGTCGACGAAGGAGGCGATCGCAAGATCAAGCCCCTGCGTGGTCGGATGATAAAGTGCAACACCGTCACCAGGGAATATCGGGAGACCACAGAATCCGCAGCGAATGACCGTCCTCTTCACCTCTTCGATAAGGCACTCGGGGCACAGATCATTGTGCTTCGTGGAATCTACTGAGATGCCATGAACAAAGAGTGAGAACTTTCGCGGACCACGGTGCCCGCACGAGTACTTCTTCTTGAGCCATGAACTGGAGATGGGTTCGATCTTATCCGATGACTCGGGAAGATTTGCTCTGCAAGGCACATCACCGGAAGATGCAGCGATCCATATCCTTGTGCCTTCCGGAGTAACAACTTCATCTTGGGCCATACGCAAACCTCCTATTAAAATAACGCCTTCCCAGAGACTACAGGAATGAAAAAAAATATCAATAAAACCTGGGACCAGTCGTACGGCATTTGAAAACTTCGTCATCACGAGTCACTAAGTTGTTTGACCAAGAACAGTCAAACACCAAAGTGCACCACAAGAGTACTTCCCTTCCCTAAGCAGTCCACTGCTAAGGGAAATTGGTCGCTCGCGACCCCGCCTCGTCGCCTCGTCAAACCTCGGAATGACTCCGGCTTAGACAAGTACGCAATGCTTCACATTGCGTACCTTACTTGTCCACCCTCCTGGGCTCGAACCAGGGCACTTCCGTGTATAAGACGGATGCTCTACCAACTGAGCTAAGGGTGGATATGAGTAGAGTAAAACAGAATTACTCATTATACAACTCCCGTATGTGGAATAACCCCATTCGAACATAATCATTCAAATCTTGACTCATATACCGCACATTGCATGTACCATGCCCAAAGCCATTTCGATAGGTGACCTCTGAGAGGTTTGATTGTTTTATGTATGGTTTCGTAAATGCCGAAAGTGGAAAATCAAGTGTTTTTGACCAGAAAGCAAGTTCTTTTTTAACATCCATATCTTTATACAAATGAAGAACAAAACGGACTTGTTTCCTCTCCCCTCCGATAGCAACGACCCAATCAAGGAAACATTTAACCATCACTGGATCAGTATTCGCAAATGCAACCATTGAAGAACGACCTTTTGAACCTTCTCCCCAAAAAAGAAAAAAGCCCGCAATAAAAAGTTCTCTTTGGGTAAGTTTTCCAATATCACGACCCACCCTCTCTCTCTGTGTGTCTATTCTTTTATCACGTTTTATTTTCATCGTCGCACGAAAACGTTCTATGCGCTTTGGATTATTATCACGCAACTCTTTCATCCGATTTTCTGACAATGGAAAATCTTGAAGCCATTTACTTAATGTACTTTTACTCACTGACACTCTTTCTCGTATCTGACTATAACTCATTCCTGATTTTCTCATCTGAAGTACAAGTGTCTTTTCTTTTTTATACGCCATATCGAACTTTTGTTTAATAGTGACTAGTTTATCACGTAAAGGTTCTATTTTCTATGCAAACAATATCCCCGAATATTCAAATTCGGGGATATACAAGAAACATACGATCACGACATGACAGATTGCGCGTGTTCAATCGACTCCTGAAGAGCGCGGAGCGCATAACTGCACAATTTCTCTGCGGTATCAACGGGAGTTCCCGAAGGAATGAGCTCCCCTTTTGCACGGAACGATGACGCCACCTTGGGGACATCAGTACCGCCGATAAAACACGAAACAGATGGCTCCTCGGACGATTCAGTCATAAAACTATTCGCCGAATAAAGATGGTGCGTAAGCGGCTCCTCTATCTCTTGATGAACGATTTGAAGAACATTCAACCAATCCTCGGCATCATCCTTTGAATCAAAAGGTCCGAAACTGAGCCATATGGAAGCATTGATAAGTGGCAGTGCAATATTGATATCGACCGATGCCGCGTATGTCTCTGGATGAAGAGGCAAGACATTGTTTCCTTGCATGTGATCCTCCTTATGATGTTGCGTTCCTTACTTGGTTTACCAGAACACACACAGACGTCAAGGAAACAGAAATAAAAAAAACCGGATGCATGAAGCATCCGGAAGGGAGGAGATACAATGAACCACACATCCAAGCAATCCGCACTGCTTGAATACTCCCATCATAACGCACTCTTTGATATACAGCAATATAGTTGCTACGCATAAAAAAATATATGAAGAAATGTTATAATATGTCCATGAAAGATATTGGGGCAGATGTAGAAAAAATGACCATCGCAATCCTTGGCATATCTCTTCTCTTTTGGGGGTACTACCTTCTTTCCGTATCATGGAATACGCACATTCTCTATTTCTTCTTACTCCTAATTCTTGGCGGTATCCCCGTATATTATTTAAGGAGCAAGATCGCGAACATGGTCAATTCACCCAAAGTACCTCTCGTCTTGCGCTTTTTTGGCGCAGGATATCTTATGGTGCTCTTTGAAGGATTATTTGCAGCGTTTGCAAATAATCTCCATGAGGGATTTGAGGTCATACTCTTCGGAGAGCGCATTCTCCAATTTTGGGCATTCAATATCTTTGCTTTCAGCGGACTCTTTGTCGCTTGGTTCTTCCTTCGAACATATTTTTTCTATAGCAACAAGGAAGTATTTTATATTACCGGAATATTCGGAGTATACGTCGAACTTTTATCAAAAGGACTGGGAGACATATTCTCCCTCGCACTCTTGATCGTTCCCATGATCTTCGTATATGGACTTATCGCAAGCCCGATGTCCTGGGTCATCATGAAAGGAGAAAAACGCATAAAGAACAAATTCGTGCGCTACATTCTGCCCATTCTTGTCATTTTCATCTGCTCCATACCGTTCATGTTCACCCTCAATGAATTACGCTGTGCATACCCCGACACTTTCCCGCCGAGAACATTCATTCCGAGTCAGGAATGCATCGTATGGTGATCATATGAAAAACACCCGCATATATGCGGGTGTTTTTCATACGGTCGTGAAGTCTTATTTCTTCTCTCCGCGCTTACGCAGCGACTTGATCGAAAAACCTTTACCATCCTCATTCTTCTTGTCTGAAGCAGGAAGAGTCCCCTGATTGCTCTCCACGAGCTCATGAGTAACATGGAGGCTTGGTATCTCCACCTTTTCCGACACAGCAGGAGCAGGAGCGATATACACCTCCTCTCCCACCTTCTGTTTTGGTTTGATGCCATGCATCGTGAGCAACTTCTCGAAATCATCTTTCTCGATGGTCTCAACACGCACAAGCTCGAGCGCAATACTATCCAAAACCGCCTTATGCTTGAGGAGTAATTCGCGCACACGGACGAGTTGCGAATTCATGATCTGTTCGACCTCCTTGTCGATACGCGACGCAACATCCTGAGAGTAGTCCTTCTCAACAAATCCCCCGCGACCGAGAAGAACACTCCCCGATGATTCAAAAGCAATAGGTCCGAGTGTTGCCGACATACCATACTTCGCAACCATGTCATGCGCGAGTGCGGTGCCCACTTGAAGGTCGTTCGAAGGGCCAGTCGTAAGATCATCGAACATCATGAGTTCCGCAACATAACCGCCGAGAGACACTGCGATATCATCGAAGAATTCTTTGCGGGTATGGAACCGTCGCTCCTCGATAGGAAGCTTGAGCGTATACCCAGCAGCATGACCACGTGAAATGATCGATATCTTATGAACAGGATCGGAATACGAGAGCAAAGACGCAACAAGCGCATGGCCCGCCTCGTGATATGCAGTGATCTTCTTCTCTTCCTCAGAAAGGATATGACTCTTGCGCTCGGGACCGATCATCACCTTCTCGATCGAGCGAATGAGATCATATTGTGATACCTGCTTCCTATTCTCGCGCGCTGCAAGGATCGCTCCTTCATTCATAAGTGACTGCAGATCAGCGCCCGAAAATCCCGGAGTGCGCTGGGCAATGACATTCAAGTTCACATCTTCAGTGAGAGGTTTCTTTCGTGCATGAATACCGAGTATCTGTTCACGATCAGCAAGGTCAGGAAGATCAAGCACGACGCGACGATCAAAGCGACCAGGGCGAAGAAGTGCGGGATCGAGCACGTCGGGACGATTGGTTGCCGCCATTACAATAACCTTTTCCGTCGGTTCAAATCCGTCCATTTCAACAAGGATCTGGTTCAACGTCTGCTCACGCTCGTCATTACCACCACCGACGCCCGTACCACGCACACGTCCGACCGCATCGATCTCGTCGATGAAGATGATCGCAGGTGATTCCTTCTTGACCATACGGAACAGATCGCGTACGCGCGACGCACCAACACCCACAAACATCTCGACGAATTCAGAACCCGACAAGTAGAAGAACGGCACACCCGCCTCCCCCGCGACCGCACGCGCAAGGAGTGTCTTTCCCGTTCCTGGGCCACCCATAAGAATGACGCCCTTTGGTATCTGTGCACCAATGTCGAGGAATTTCTTCGGCTGCTTCAAGAACTCAACGATCTCATGGAGTTCTTCTTTTGCCTCCTTTACACCTGCAACATCTTTGAATGTCACGCGCTGTGCAGTGTCATCAGGATAAATGACGCGTGCCTTTGATTGCCCAAAAGAGAATGCTTGCATTCCACCCGAGCCCTTCACTTGTCGTGACAAGAACCAGATGAAGACCACAAGGAAAAGTATTGGGAACAGGAATGGTGCGAGTGAATAGAACCAGAACGCAAACCCTGATGGATCTTTAATGTCGATATTTGTTGACGCAAGCTCCTCAGGAGAGACTCCATAATTTTTCATCGTGTCAGAGAATGACGCCTCGGCCTCTTTCTTTGATTTCTTCTTCACCTCATCAGCATAAGTAATATTAAGGTCCGAACCCTCAACATCGACCTGCTTCACCTGCCCCTGACGGATATCTGTTGCGAGCTGCGAGAGCGAGACGACTTCGGTCTTTACTTTTCGCTCCTCAAAGAATGAGTACGCAGAAACAAGAAGAAGAAAAACCAGTAAAATAGTGAGCATGTTCGAGAAGAACGATGGAGCAGGAGGGATTCCCTCCTTCTTTCCACCGCGCTCTTCGCCATCCTCTTTTTTGTTGAAATTTTTGAAATCCATAGTAGCAACATTATACAAGATTACGGAAAATGCGCGAAAACTGGGAAAAAACGAAGAAAAAATGTAGGATGAACAAATATGGCTAATCTTATCGAACATAAACGCGCGCACTATGACTTTGAGCTCCTCGAGCAATACGAAGCGGGGGTGCAGCTTTTTGGTGGCGAGGTGAAGTCATTACGCAATCATCAAGGGAAACTTGAGGGTGGACACATCACCGTTCGAGGAGGTGAGGCATATCTTATTGGGGCAGAGATCCCCGTATATCAGCCTTCAAACAAAGGAAACAACTACGAACCAACCCGTAATCGCAGACTCCTTCTCACCGCAAAAGAGCTTGGGGAGCTCGCGAAATACGAAGAGGAACGGGGTTTGACAATAGTGCCACTTTCGATGTATAATAAAGGACGTGTAATAAAGCTTCGCCTCGCTATCGGTCGCGGAAAAAAGAAAGTCGACAAGCGTGAAACGATCAAGAAACGTGAATCACTCCGCGAGATCGCGCGTGCAGTAAAAGCAAAATTACATTAGAATGACGATTGTTCGCTATTGTTATTTATAACAACAAATTGGGGATGACTGGCTTCGACGGGGGAGGTACGTGTCCATGTGCACGCCGAGCATGATCGCTAGCTCGTAAATCCGTGATCAAACTGAAAGTGCCAACAAACGCACAGGAGTTGCTTCTCCATACTTTGGAGCAAACAGCTTCGCATTCGCTTACGCTTAAGTAACGACGTGTCCCGGGAATACTCCTGATAGGCTCGAGCGACATGTCATATCATCAGGATAAGTTGCGTAGTGTCCGACTACGCGAACGAAAATCAAGGACTAGGTTAGAGTACGTATTTCGTTTGCTTCACATCGTACTTGCCGAATAAAATAAAGCATACTACGCGCTGTAGATGCATGTCACACTACCCTTCCGGACGGGGGTTCGATTCCCCCCATCTCCACAATTACAAAAATGGCACCCATGTGGGTGCCATTTTTGTAATTGTGGAGATGAGCAAGCAAATAGTTTTGCTTGCGTGGGGGGATCGAAGGCCGCAGCGATGTTTTGCTAGCAAGCAAAACCGCGAGGGGCGGGCTGCGAGTTTCTTGAGCGACGGCGAAAGAAAACTTGTAGCCGATGAACGAATATTGCAACTCAGTGAAACAAAATACTTAGTAACTCGTGACCGATTCCTATTTTTGTTTACTAAGCAGGGCTCAAACCTTCAAATGATACAAACTCTCCCCTTCCCCAACATACTCCAAACACTCTTTCTTCATTGCGACATGCTTCTGATTCATCTCCCTGTCCATTCGAGCAGGAAGCATCTCACCTTCCGCAAATGCGACAACATGCGGAGCACCATCAAAATGAACAAGCACACATGACTCTTCAGTTACTTTTTCTTCCTCAAGGGTCTCGAGTGCTTCCGCGCGACGAGTGAGCTCGAGTTCGTTGCACCATTTTTTCCACTCCTCAAGCTTTCCCTCTCTTACTTTCAGTAATATAACTTTCTTTTGCATGAAGATATCTTACATTCAATACGAAGTGGCTGCCAATCGTTCACATTAAAAATGACCGATGGACCTAATTTAAACACCCAGCAGTACTTACGAAGTTAGTAATTACGGAATCGATTTCCTTCTGTCTCACAAAAAACACTCACGATGAAGTGAGTATTTTTTGTTTTAAATCTATACAACGTAATACTACAAGCCCAACTCATCAATACGATTACCGATATTTGAGACAGCTGATGGAGTTTCAGATACTATTCTTTTCACTATCTCAAATGTATGAGCATCGTATACCTCAACTTCATTAGCGGTCTGTGAAACGACATAAACATATTGTCCATTATTGGTGAATTCGGGGTGCCAAGAACTTTTTCCTTTTACGGGAATAAGTGTTTTTACGATCTCATTTGAACGAGCATCGATAACATATATTTCATCCTGATGATCACCAAAGGCGGTTTCAGCCCACACATAAGGATATTCGGGGTCTTCATTAAATGCTCTCACGAATAAGCCTGGACCCGCAGTTTTTATATACTTGATCGGCTTCCATGTCTTCATATCCACGACGGTGATGAGCCCCTCCCCAAGTGCCGGAATGTAGATATTGTTCCCCCACGTTGCACCTGGACCCGTGTGTGGAGTCTCTCCCGTCTTGATCTCTCCGACTGGTTTCCAAGTCTCTGTATCAAGTACCCAAACAGTATTTGAACCCATTGATGCAACAATAAAGAACTTGCCATCAGGAGTGAGAAACGCATCATGAAGCGGAGTCTTTCCATCACCAATATTCCAATATTTTTCCGTCACAGGAAATCCCGATTTGCTTGTATCAATGACCCAAACACTATTGAGATCCTTGAGTGCAACGATCACTTTCTCGCCATCCTCGACAAGCGCACCCGCACGTGACACGATCTCTTTTCCACCCAACTCACCAACAAGATCGATCGTTGCAAGCGTCTTCATTGAATCAGGGTCGACAATGACAACATTTCCGGGTTCATAATTTCCTATCGCAAGATATTTCCCATCATCGGTAAGCGCCGTCCCTCGAGAGTTCTTTCCGACGTTCACGGACTTTATGGGCTCTAATGTTCTAAGATCAATCTTTGTAAGCCATCCATCACGCGCGATAATATACATGAATCTTGCATCAGAAGAAAAGACCGATGTATGGGGCTGGAATCCCACGTCATGAATACGCGCAACCTCCTTGTGTGTCACACCGTCAATAAAAAGAAGTTTTTCAGGAGTTTTTTCGACGATAGCCATAAGATCTTCGGGTTTCCATGAACCCGCATCAACATAGAGCTCTCGATATGGAGCAAGTGTTTCATTCTTTTTTAGGGGAGAGTCAACTTTCGTGATCCCCTCTCTCTCATTGAGTGCTCCAATATGAAACTTCATCATCTTCTCACTTATTTTTTCACCATGATTTTTGTGATAATTCACACTTGCATTCTCTCCACAATTAAACATAGCGGGATGCATACGCGCCGCCTCAGTGGCGTTGAATACAAGATCGTCGATGATCAGCCAGCAATCTTCGGGATTATTATGAAGAGAAACATCAGCGACAGAATATGATGAATCATCACTCACCCCTTTTGCCGTATCCACGGAAACCTTATCGATAGAGAGAAGAGAAGGATTGGCGCCAAACATGAATGCCACGATAAGGAACCATGGAACAAGAAGTCCCGAAGCAAGTGTCGCCCTCGTAAGGATCAAACGATCTTGATGCTCAAGAATGTCCTTTTTCGCAATGCGCAACATCGCAAGTCCCAAAAAGATTGCGATCACATAAATGATCATGAAAGCAAAATACCCCGTCGACGCTCGATGCATTGAATGGTGTAAAACGAGGAAAAGCCACGAAACAACAGACACGACTCCGCTTACCAAAATATACCCATAGAGGAACGGGGTTCCCTCTTGAGATTGTCTCTGTATCTTTGGAAGATAATAATATTGAAAGAAAAGTGTATTTGAGATAAGTACCGTTGCGATCGTCATACTTGCATAGAATATCCCCAGTTGGAGCATGGACTCATACGCAAGAGTAAAGAGACCGACGCCCGCGAAAGCGTAGAGTAAAAGCCCAAACCATTCTACGGTTCGAGAATCCTTGATCATTGCATATTCATCACGTGAAATCTTTCTATCCTTTGCAGCAGTAAAGATGAGCATATTCCCCAAGACCACCGCGCCAAGACCAAGAGAAAGGCCGAGAGAGAAGATAAAAAGATAGATAGAATGGATTTCCGTGTATGATATTTCCATATGTTTATTAATTACGCACAATACTAATATTTCAAATACGCCACACATATTATAATAATAAAATCGGTAATATTCCACCATTATCATTCCCTCAGACAAGCTTACAAGAAAAAACGGCTCAAATAATTGAGCCGTTTACGCTATGAACAAACTTATTTCGGACAGGACGTCGCAGGATGCGGAGTCTTATAGGCAAGCTTATCGGTAAACGCCATTGCCATCGCAGATACTACGAATGTCAGATGAATACCCACTTGCGCAATGACCGCTCGATCCGTCATTTCATTAACCCCGATGAAAGTTTTGAGCAGGTGTATCGAGGAAATACCAATGAGCGCCATCGAGAGCTTGATCTTCATCGTGCTTGCATTCACATGCCCGAGCCACTCCGGACAATCCGGATCGTCATCTTTATTCAGACGAGAGACAAACGTCTCGTAACCGCCGATGATGACCATGATGAGCAAGTTTGCGATCATGACCACATCAATGAGACCCAAGACCGCAAGCATGATCTCACTTTCCGTGATACTCGTGGTTTTGTGGACCAAGTGCAACAACTCCACCATGAAATGGAAGACGTATACGCCCTGCGCAACGATCAATCCAAAATACAGTGGTGCCTGCAACCAACGGCTGAAAAAAATGACGCCTGCCAAAGCTTGAAGCGAACGGCTCGATTCATTACTCATCGAATATTTCTCCTGTGATGTAAAAACTATAGAACAATGACCCGACACAGACCTTAACGAGATTTTCATATCATGTCAAACGTCATCCTCCGTGATTTGGGTTAAAAAATAGGCGCACCGATCGGTGCGCCTATTCATTTTTTCTTAATTCACCGGATCAGCAGGATGCGGTATCCAGCATTCCTTAAGATAGCGAGCGAGCTCATCGGGTGGATATTTTTCCATGTCGACGATACTGACAGGGACCTTCAGTGAATTTTCAGAAACATTACGGATATGCAATCCGCGAGAACGTTCCACCTCTCTTAGTGTTACGGTACGAAACGAAAACCCCAGCGCAGCGTCAACATTGAGTAAATTATCATACCCAGACACAAAACTCTGCGGAGTGCCACTGGTGGGATGAAAAAGCATTTTACCAATAATGCCTTGCTCGGTGAGTGCTTTTTTGAGGCCAGGGAGGTTGTGAGCAGCAAACTCAAGACTCGGTATCCAGTAGATAACTCGATTCATATTCCCATTCTTCTCTTCCATAATATCTCTCCTTGAGTGTTATCCAAGAACCAAAGCTGAGTTCGTTATACCCCATCCAATATCCCCGTCAACAAGACGCCATAACATCTTCATCTAATCTTCATGGCACTTGTTCTACGCTTATACATAGACAGAGTACATTCACACAAGGAGCTTGCAATGAATACCACCACAATGACACCTTCTTTTACTGAGCAAAACTTTCACTGGCGCTCGATCTTTGACTTTATGCAAAGAGAGAGCAAGGAGAAGATCATGGATACCGATCGCGTGTATATTCCGGAAGACGAGCTCATGGAATACATCTGCGATGCTATTCCACAGCTGAAAAACAAAGAAATACCCACCCCGCTCGCATGGGAATGCAAAGAACAAGATCTTCCGCTTCCACTGTTTAAACATGGAGCAAAGATCGTATGGAACGATGCGTTCATTTCGAAGGAGCATGGAGCGCGCAAACATTGCGGCGAAGGGCCGTTTGAGGTCTATATCCTCGATGATTATCTTGTCGCATTCACGAAACACGAGGATGGGAAAGTAACCTTCGATGTCCCAAGACTGGACCGCATCACCATCGAATCGCCATCTGGTAGCGTCATCATCGCTCATCCCGGGTATTTCAAACTTCTTGAGGGGTGAGCCATGGGAACGACATATTCCCATCATGTAAGCGCGCCCGACCGAGCATATTGCTCGGTCTTTTTTTTACCAAAACGTTCTTCATCATATCTTCATGAAGGTTCCCGTATGATGAATAAAGGCTGATTATCCGCTATTATTGAATTATGAAGATACTGATCGTTGATGACGAAGAAAAACTTGCTGACGCACTCGCGCGAGGGCTCACCCTTAAGGGCTACACCACGGATGTGCTCTACGACGGAAAGAGCGCCCTTACCCGTATATCGCTCCACTCAAAAGATTACGACCTCGTCATCCTAGACCTTATGCTCCCCTTTGTGAGTGGGACCGAAATATGTAAGACTGTACGAGAGCTTGGGGTAACAGTACCGATACTTATTCTGACCGCACAGAGTGATGTGGAAAATAAGGTAGACCTCTTGCTTTCGGGTGCCGATGACTACATGGTCAAGCCTTTTTCCTTCGATGAGCTCGCCGCACGCGTGCACGTCATCTTGCGTCGCCCGCAAGAGACGGTTCAACAGAAAGTAGCAGTGGGGGGTATCGCACTCAATGCAACACTCCGCACTGCTACAAAAGATGGAGTGTCACTCATGCTCACGCTTAAAGAATTCGCACTACTTGAATACCTTATGCGCCACCCGAACGAAGTTGTGAATAGAGAGGAACTCTTGAGTCATCTCTGGGATTTCAATTATGATTCGTTCAGTAATGTTGTCGATGTCCATGTCAAAAATCTTCGAAAAAAACTCGATGAAGGAAGCGGCCCGAGCATTCTGGAAACAGTGCGCGGGATTGGTTACCGACTTCGTATATAAATATAAGTACGATCTCTTTGTGCGCACAAAGAGCAATGTGATCTTACTTGAGCTTTTCTTTGCGCTCGTTATCTTTGGGGCGATCGCCGTCATACTCAATCATAAGTACGACGGAGTACCTCGCACACTCGCAAGTGTCATGGAAAAGACCTTCTTACTTATTAGTACGACCGACCTTATTATTACGGGCCTTATTCTCGTTGGAATAACGGCATTATTCGGCTACATCATTGCATATATTGCGCTCAAGCCAACGCGAGACGCGCTCACCTCACAGAAGCAATTCATCGGCAATGTCGCACATGAACTCCGTACGCCACTTTCCATCATCAAAACAAATATCGAAGTTGCGCTTCTTGAAGACAAATTGAATCCGGCATTACGCGACACGCTCCTCGATAACGTCGACGAACTCGACCGCACGGGAGACATCATCAATAATCTTCTCTCGCTCAACACACTCCTTAATCCCGAACATGTCGAATTTCAAAATGTTGACCTCGGCGAGGTGGTCGACATCGCACTTACAAAACTCTCCGCGCTTGCAAAACAAAAGAACATCGCCGTCACGACAACAAAAGGAGAGTTCCTTCTTGTTTGGGGTAATAGTGCGGCACTGGAACAAGTCGCAATGAATCTCATCAAGAATGCGCTCGTCTACACTCCCCCAAATGGTCATGTAGATATTACTGTTGTGCCAAATTATCGGGGACACATCGAACTCTGTGTACACGATAGCGGCGTTGGTATCGCGCGCGAAGATCTCTTCCATGTCTTTGAGCCATTCTATCGTGCAGATCGCTCACGTGCGCGCGCACACGGCGGAAGCGGACTTGGACTCACCATCGTGAGCGAACTCATTAAACTTCATCGCGGAAAGATCACCATACAAAGCACCGAAAAAGAAGGGACGGCAGTACTCGCATCACTCCCCTGCGGAAAGAGAGAGGGAGCTCTATCAGAAAGTAGCGAAACCACGCACAACAAAGTTGCGATCGATTTCTC
>DAIUCR010000006.1:31709-41003 GCA_036846065.1 Patescibacteria group bacterium
TCTGTCCACGTCGCACTCGCAATCTCTCCGTTTGCCGCCGCATCAAAAATGACGCTTACCTGAATTCTGCGTGTGCTCGATTTCATGATCCCCCTTGAAGTTATCACCTTGGGGTCTCCTGCCGAGCCAACCCCAGCGGACACAGAGACCTTCGCGCAATCATTCTGCAAACTACATCCGTTCGCACTGAAGTCGATCATATAACAATCTGCAGTGCTACAGGTATAGTTCTTGTTTCGCGCGATCTTCACAAGCGCATCTCGCGCACCACTCTCTGCATAAAAAAGCGCGCGCGACGATTGCGCACCACCCTGTGAAATAAAAGACTCTGTGAGCGAAACCGCAGTCACACCCACCGCAATAGCAAGTGCCATCACCCCAAGCACGAGCACAGTGGGGAGCGTCGCAACACCGCGCGTAGTGAGTTTTCTCATGAGTATAGTTTAGCGCAAAGTGACGGTCGTGCGAAGAGTGTCCGCATATGCCCAGTCCGTACTTGAGGCATTATAATGAAACGTCATTACCACCTGCACTGCGGTTGTCGTTGCATTAAGCGGGGTATTGTAATTCTCGAGTTTTATGAATATTGGAGCATTCACCATCACATTCGTACCCGTCACAAGAGCCGTTGTGGTTGAAACCCCATTCCCCTCTCTGCGACGCAATTGCCCATTTAACGTATCGTAAATGACCGTCATGCCGGAAACATTCATTTGCAAAGTCGAGCTTGCTGTGCCGAGTATCGGAGTCGTAACCAATGGAGCACCCTTGAGGTCTTGACGGATCTTTTCGGTCGCGAAACGTACTGCCGCATTTACTTCATTGCGCGCCTCAGATTGTCCGCGCGCACGTGAAAGTGAAATGAATGAGTCCGATACAACCACCATGAGCCCCGAAAGTATCGCAACATAAACCAATATTTCAAGTAATGAAAAACCAGATGAAGGATTGTTAAATTTTTTTTGTGGTCTCTTGTTCATGATGAGTATTTCCTTATGGCGCCCAGTTTACCACCACATCATCAACGACGGGGCTCACTGTTCCTACGTCAGCACAATTTATCGCAGAACAAATTCGGATCTTATAGCGATAATATCTTTGATCATTATGATTCTCGGCAGAACACGAGATCTCAACAGGCTTGCCAGGACCCCCCGTAGGAGAGATTCCCGTATCATACCAATCTCCAACACCACAAGTTCCACCGCCAATGAAGACCCATGGCCCCGATGCGTTATTTGAAGTCGCAAGTTGGAACTTAACCTTACCCGACCCCTCCGACCCTTTCCACATAACAGAATTATACGCGACGCCGTCAGATACGGCCGAATCAAAAACAGCAGAAGTAAGATCAGCAAACGGCGGTAACCCTCCACACGCCGGCGGCACGTAACGATGCGTCTCACGCATTGTTATACCAAGACCATAGACCGTTACTCCTGAGGGATTGAAGTTGAGCGTATACGCATACGAACCTGCAGAAAGTGGACTGATCTTATTCGAAGGATCTTTATAATCGATCTCAAAAGGTGTTGGCGTAGCACCAACATTCGGGAGAGTGAATTGCTTTGTTGTCGCAACATCACCATCGATCATGAGTGTTACCGTTCCGCCTCCCGTGTACACGCCTTCCACGTTAAAGTGCAGCGATTTCACTGCGGGATATGTGACGCCCGCGAGATTGTCTCCGATATAGAATGTGAATGGATATGATTGATTGGATGACACCGTGACGTCAGAGTCTGCGATGTATGATTCGGTTGTTTTGGTCTTTTGTGATGAGCCATCAGGGCATACCGGCGGCACGTAACGATGCGTCTCACGCATTGTTATACCAAGACCATAGACCGTTACTCCTGAGGGATTGAAGTTGAGCGTATACGCATACGAACCTGCAGAAAGTGGACTGATCTTATTCGAAGGATCTTTATAATCGATCTCAAAAGGTGTTGGCGTAGCACCAACATTCGGGAGAGTGAATTGCTTTGTTGTCGCAACATCACCATCGATCATGAGTGTTACCGTTCCGCCTCCCGTGTACACGCCTTCCACGTTAAAGTGCAGCGATTTCACTGCGGGATATGTGACGCCCGCGAGATTGTCTCCGATATAGAATGTGAATGGATATGATTGATTGGATGACACCGTGACGTCAGAGTCTGCGATGTATGATTCGGTTGTTTTGGTCTGATCGGCGGCAAACGCTATGTATGCCATAGCTCCAAAAGACATGATGATAAATATTGCGCGCAGAATTTTCATAGATGACGTTTATCGCACAGGAATAGACACTGTGCCATTCGAACTCGATATCGCATACCCCCATCGTTTCCCATCTTCATTATAATAAAAACTTAAACCAGAGATGGTTGCCTGCTCAAACTGAGGAAGTGTCTGTATTGACCTTATCGCCTCTACAGCATCATACCAATCTTGAGGAAGTTCGTATCCGACCGCAGCTGATACGACTTCTTTCTTTTCAGAAACAACACCACCAATGACCGCGAGTGCGTAACCGCTCTTTTGTACATCTGAACCAAAGACCACCTCCCATCCACTTGAAACGCCTTCCGTTGTGACAGTGCCAAGTGATTTGATATAGACAAGTTTTGCGTCAGACGCCCACGTGCGCGCTTCTTGTTCCGCAATAACATAAGATTCTTTGAGTGTGACACCATCTTCAATAACGACGCGCTCACCACTTGTAAGGGAAATATCTTCCCCCGAAGAAGCAACAAACCGCCCTTCTGTAGTAGATGTCTCACTAAAGGTGCGTGGCAATGGTGCTTCGGTTATGACACGCTCATTATTTATCAAAGCCCGCTTTGCCTTAGTAAAACCACCATAATAGACGACCACGCTCAAAACAAGCAAAGCAAGTACGACGACCACCGCGATCAATACTATTTTGTGTTTATGTTCACTAATTGTTTTCATATTATGGAGTATATGTATATTGCACAACAACATTTGCGGAAGTGATATTTATTGAAGTGTTTGCTTGGGGTGTCACCGTAAGAGTATTTACTCCGGGATCATTCGTGATCGTGCTCATGGGATACGTTATTTTGAAGTAACTTGTGCTTGATGGTGGCACAACATAAGTCTTTGCCGTCTCACTATTTACTTGCACAACAATATCTTTTGATGATGCTCCCGATGTGTAAATACCCCTTATTTCTACAAAGATACTTTTTGTTGTTGTCGCGTCTTCGGGTATCACGACCGTAAAGTTCTGAGAAAGCGGCGATGCACTTGTTACCGCACCCTCACTTCCAATGATATGGAATTTTGTTGTCTTTGAAGGAGAAAGATTGCTCCCTGTCGTAAGTGAACAGTACGGATTTGATGTCGGGCGACTTGAAAGATTTCCTCCACCATCTTGAGCTTTTACCTTGAAGTAATATGTCGTCCCAGAATCAAGATTGAGCAAGGTAACCTGATGCGAAAGATTTGCAGGCGCAGGTGTTGCAGGATATAGAGTGCTTCCCGCAAGATTCGCATCGGTACTATATTCAACTTGTCCTGTTGCAAGTTCATTCACACTCCAATTTATTTGCACACTATTCGTTCCGAGCTGACTCATTGCACCAGTACACGTGTCGCCAGCGGGAAATGTTATTGTCGGTCCAAGCGTATCAACGGTAAAATCGATCTCCGCAGTACTTGGATTTACATAATATACCCATCCAGATACTTCAAGTGTTGTTGTATTAATAACGCGCGCACGCCATTGCTTGTCGCCATCAACAAGACCCGTTATGGTCACTTGTGCATTTGCAAGTGATGTACAGCTTGTGCACGCACCTCCCCCACCAACTGTTCCCTGTACAATACCCACCCCATCAAAACCCGCCCCCGTCGCATCAACTTCGACTTGCAATGCCATATTCACCGCAAGCGCGGCACTGATATCCGCCTTCAAAATGACCGTTGATTCATTGGTTGACCCCATGTGTGCAATGACGGTTGTTCCATTTGATTTGTACTGCCTTGGAGCAGTGATATTTGGATCATTCGGTGTCGTCGAAGGAACCGTGAAGGCTTTCGTATTAGAAACATATGAGGTATTTGAAGTCACCTTGGTTGGCTGTGATCCGACAGCAATTCCCGCCGGAACCTGCACACAGATCTCTGAAGCGGTCCAGGCCTGCGCATTTCCACTACAAGGCACTCCTCCTGAATTTATGAAATCAGTATCAAGCGCTTGAGTGGTTCCAAATTTCACATTATCACTCACCGTAGATCTATTCGGTGAAATAGGGCACGATGCACCCTGACAGAAATGATTGCCGAGTATCTTCACCCTATTCCCTGAAACATCCGTATCAGCAGTATTCGAAAGAATGCGAGGAATGACACGCAATGTATTTGCATACGTATGCGTCTTTCCGTTTGCATCCGTTCCCTGTGTCATTGCAATGCTTCCCGTATTCACCGTATCAACGATCGTTGTGGGAACCTGTATTTGAATGGCAGTATTTGTCCACGACCCGATCGTCCCCGACTGCCCCACAACCGTCACCGACCCTGATCCTTGGGAGCTCCCAAATCGTGTTCCATTGAGCGTAATGACGCCATCAGTATCACCTGCATCGTACTCACGTGCGGTATCAGCCGCAAATCCTGCAGGCTGAGTTATTGAAGTGATCTGTGGAAATACATAAAAATTAACCCCTCCACTCGTCGCACCGGAAGCGGTCACCGTAAGCGCACTCGCACCACCAAAAGTTGTTCCCCAATCAGCATCTGTATCTCCCGCAACAGCTGAGTCCGTCAAAAAAGTGATAGCAGTTGGAGTCCAGGCGGTCACGTTACTACTCGCGATCTGTTGCGTTCCTACTTTTATATTATTTGTTGCGCTCGAACGATTGAGAGCACCAGGATCTGCGCCAAAGCCTATACCCGTGATCGTAATAGATTGCCGAAAACCCGCACCGCCACCAATACGCGCACCACAACCCGTACACGCCGCCGCATAATTAAGCGCCGTCTCGGTTGAATTCGTATAGCTCGTGATGCTGATTCCTACCGAGGGAGTAAATGTTCCCATTGTCACTCCAACATCATAGTTCCCATTCGTATCTTTTTGAAAAACTTTATAAGTATAGCTTTGACCATTCACAAGCGAGGTCGTCGTACACCCCGCACTTCCACCCGTACCATCTACTTTACTTTGAGCTGCAGAGGCAGCACTTGAAATGACACAGGCCACTGTTGCAGTAGTGATAGTATTACCCGCAGTATATGTTGACCCCTCAACAGGAACTTCAGCCCCCGCAGAAGCACCAACCCAACGTAGTATCACCGACCCGGAAGAAGTATTAAAATCAGCGCTACTTGAAGTCGTCCAATTAAGAGTATTCTTTGTATCACCAGCCAAACCAGAGACCGATGTTGCGCCAGACGGAGAAGTATTATCAATAGTGATCGTCGCGCTCACCATGTCATCAATGAAAGACTGTACATTCGTACTCGTAAATGAGGTTACTAGTCCGGTCACTGCATAAGACCCACCAGGTGGAGGAGGCATTGCGGCATGTGATAATGCAGTGATCTTCACTTTGAATTGTGTGTCTGTCGTAGTTACGGGAATACTACAACCCGCAAGTGTGGCAACATCTCCTGAAGGCGCAGCACTACAATAAGTAACCGTATCTCCGTCATTTGTGATGGCTACAGTCGCGACACCCGCACCAGTTCCCGCAGCAAGCGTCACTACGGCTCCCGTCACCGTATCAACGCCGGCGCTTGTTTGCAGACCAAATGCATCAAGCAATGCTGATGCACCAGGTGCAATAGTTGCATTACTCGGCTCAAGGGAAGCAAAATCACTCAAAGTAGTCACTGGCGGAGGTGCTGGTCGAATAGCCAACGTAACAGCAGCCCAAGAATCAGCAGTAGATGTCGTCCAATTGGTCCAAGCGGCGGGATCTTCCAGTCCCGAACCACTCCATGCCTTAGAAGCAATACCAACGGTCACAGCATTCCCAGGGTCGACACTCATGTCCATCTGATTACCGTAACCACTGGGCGCAGCGACGGCATTGTCCGCAGCGGCCCCAGTACCAAGACCCAAAGAAAGAACAACGGCACCCGCCGTTACAGGAGTGATTGCCGGACTATTGGGTATCGCAGAGTTATTTGATTGTGCAGTCGTTTGAGTAACATCGATCGGCGTCGTCGGATCGGCATTACGCCACACATGAGCAATACAAACCGTGCCGTTCGTTGCTGAACCACTCCCAAGACAGTTCACTGCCGTATCAGGAGTTCCTCCCATAACCTTCCAGTTGACGGAAAAATTCGCATCGCGCGAATCGTTCTGATAAAGATCAGCCACTTCAGTATAACCCGCAGTAGAAACACCTGGGTTCAAATTTGAAGTCTGCACAAAACCCGTTGCAACAATAACGAGGTCACCCGACGTGACGGCACCCCCAGTTCCCCCAGTAAGACTGGTTAACGGAACATTAAATGCAGCACTATTTCCACTCGCCTCCGCCCCTCCAACATATTGAAGCGTCGCAGCATACGCCTGATACACTCTTACTTTTTCAGCCAAATGGCGATATGTGGTGAATTTATCGACAACATTATCATTCTGAGAGACTCTCCATGCAGTATCAACAATGTTCTGGTTTCTCGCGAAAGAATCGATCAACCCCGTGAGCAAAAGAAAGGGGGCATTAGAAAAAGCCATCCCAAACATCATCAATACTATGAAGAATTTTTTTGCCGTTTTTTGCATCTCTACTCTGTATAATTACTGACATAATTATACACCTTTTCAGAGATATTTTTCATTATCTCTCGTGCTTTTGCATCATTTTTATTCTTCGTCATAACAGTAAGGATATATGGTCTCCCCGAAAGATATACGATTCCTGAATCCAGATATATCTTCTTTTCCTCATCTACTCCGATCTTGTGCGCAAAGAGAACATCTTGAGGCAAGCCATTTTGAAGATACTCATGAAATGGCGAATGTGTCATATAGGAAAGCAATCGCTGTGAGTGTTCTTCAGAATTATACGAAGCAGCATACAGGGCACGCACAATAACAGCATATCGTTTTGCACTCAAAATTCCTTCAGTCTCAAGAAAACCCTCCAGACCCATATGATTGTATACATCTTTCATTTCTTCCATCTCAAGATTCCGTACCAACATAAAATGCGCGGTATTATCAGAGTCTGACAAAGAACGTCTGACCAACTCTTCGATGGTAAAGGTTGAATTGGACGGACTTTTGTATAGTGTGCCAAACCGATCATCTTTATCAGTAGACATGAGCACGAGCTCGTTTGTCCACTTCCACTCTCCTTTCTCTATCTTTTTTGCCACAGCCATCGCAACGGGAACCTTGAGCAAACTTGCCGGATAAAATTCGGCATCTTTGTTTATTGAAATATTGGCACCCGTTGGTAGATACTCGAAATAAATAGATATGTCCGGATCTTTCTCGTATGTGCTATTCAAATAATCACGGAGTGGCTGAAAATTAACAATAAGATCTTCTTGTTTGGTAAATTTCCGCGCTGGATTCAATAGGCTTAATTCGCTACCCTGCCCAACGCTCGCAAGAACATCATCCTGCTTACTTAACGATAAATACACGTTCAACGTAACTGACGCAACAAGACTAAATATCAAAAAAGATAATATGTACTGATTTGATCTCCTTGGCGAATTTATCTGTTGTTTGTTTTTTTCTTTCATATCTACTGAAGCTTTAATGTTCCACCCGATGTATCGATCTCTCCCGCAGGATCAATACCTCCATATGTCGTATCAGGGCAATTCTTTGCACCACTCGAAGCTCCGCCCGACCAATCGGTCTGCTGGCACACCTTATTGCGCCAACGCAAGAGATATTCGCTTATTGTGACCGGATCGGCATTTGGCCACGAAACAGTAACAACGACTTTCTGCGTACCTGGATCATATACTCCTCCGCTCACAGCACAAGTCGCAAGAGTGCCATTCGTATCAGTGATTCCCGTTACATTACGGGTATTCGGATCGGTCTCGCGGCACACGTTCTGTATGACAATGTAGCGTGTGTAGTTTGCGGAATTAAGTGCAATATTCTCACTCGAAGCGGTGAGTATCCACTTATTTCCACTTGAGACAGGATGATATTGTGAACCCTTGGTCAAGCCAAAGACATTTTGCCATTTTTCCTCCGCAACACCTCGCGTCGCCTCGAGCGCTTCAGACGCGAGTCCAACTGCCACATCACGCTCACCAGATATCTTACTACTCTGCAGACTGACAAACACCGCCTGCGAGCCAACAGAAAGAATTATCGCAAGAAGTGAGATGACAATAAGAAGCTCGAGGAGGAGCGCCCCCTTTGCAGACTGAAGTGCTATGTATTTTTTTCTTTTCATATTAATAAATAGCGCCAACACTCGAAACATTCACTGTTTGTGTCGCGCCCTCAGAAGTTACAACGATCGTTGTTGCACTCGTTGTTCCTGATATCTTGCTAAAGATGATGTCTTTCGAATTCCCCGAAGCAGGATCAGAAAAAGTGATGCCCTTCGAAAGCGTAGTTGTCGCAACGGCAACCGTCGAGGCGTCAGTATATGTCGTACCCGATGTTGAGAAAAGCACATAGTAATCATCCGGGGTGCCGTTTACCACATGCGCACCCCACTTGAATCCCCCTTCTCCGGTCATCGCCCTTGACTGCATGTGACGCAAATCCGCAGAAATAACTTGTGCCGTAGAGCTCAATTCGACGTTCTTTCCGAAATTGCGATACACTCCACTTCCCGCCGCAGCGAGCGTCACAATAATACCCATCACAATAATGAGTTCAAGAAGTGAAAATCCACCATGCATTACCGAGGGCTGCCCTTGGTAAAATTGTTTGTTGTACTTGTTGTACGTCATATATGAAACGATCCCTTTTCTTGATTATACAAAGTTGCCCACCAACTGATAGATCGGAAGAATGATCGAGACCGCAATCGCACCGACAAGAAGACCCATAATAAGAAGGAGTGCGGGTTCAAGAATAGAGGTGAGATCTTTTAATTTATTATCTACCTCCTCGTCATAGAAGTCCGCAAAGGTCACGAGTATTTCATTCAATGTTCCCGTGCGTTCTCCGACAATAACAAGGCTGATCAAAAGCTTCGGGAAAAGATCGGGATATTTACCAAGTGCTTCCGAAATAGATACACCATTTCGTATCTGCACGATCGCGCGATCGATCGCATTTGCATAACTTTGATTCCCGATCGTCTGCGCAGAAAGCTCGAGTGCATCAATAGCAGAGAG
>DAIUCR010000006.1:41103-44119 GCA_036846065.1 Patescibacteria group bacterium
GGGTACGCGAGTGCGGACTTCACCTTACTGCGCAGCGCGTATTCTTTGGAAAGATAGCGTGCGAGCTCGGAGAGCGTACGATCAAGCTGACCGGAAAGCTCTCCTGCGCGGAGCATACCCATAAAGATCGGTGGGAACGAGTCTGAATTTGATACCCCCGCAAATGCACTTGAAAGTGACTGACCGTTTTGAATGGTAGCCCGTGCTTCCTGAAGCATTTTCTTCATCGATTTTTTTTCCGAATCGGCAATAAGAATATCGAGGGATTCAAGGATAGAGAGACCGGCTTTTGTTGTCGTTGCGAGATTACGCACAAGGAACATCACATCAACAGGAGTAAGGCGGTCAAAGAATGTGATCGAAAAAGCTCCTTCACCATCACCCCCCTTGCGAAGCTCCTTGATCGAGACAGGAGTAAGATTGCGTTTATTCAAGAATTGAACCACTTCATCGCGCGACACCCCTTCGTATTCGCCACGCGAGAGCGCTCCATCGCTGTTGTATGCTTCGTAAATAAAAGTCGCCATAATGAATATATTTATTCTGACACCACTCGAAGGATCTCGTCGATAGTAGTCACGCCTCTTTCAACCTTTGCGAGACCATCCTCGAACATCGTTGTCATACCATCGGAAATGGCCTTCTTGCGTACTTCTGCAACCGTCGCCTCACGCAAGATGAGTTCACGAATAGCATCGGTCACGCGGAATAATTCAAAGATACCGATCTGACCCTGAAAGCCGGAGTTACCACACACATGACATCCACGCCCGCGATAGAGTGTCTTTGGAATATCTTTTGCAGATCCACCAAGAAGAGCGATCTGCGCTTTGATCAAACGAAGAGTCTTCGCGTCGACAGGATATGACTCGGTGCAAGAAGTACAGATGCGACGCACGAGACGCTGCGCAATGACAAGGTTAACAGTCGAAGAAAGAAGAAAGGCAGGAGCACCCATATCAAGGAGGCGTGGAAGCGCAGACGGTGCATCGTTGGTATGGAGTGATGAAAGCACGAGATGCCCCGTGAGCGCAGCATGTACCGCAATCTCCACTGTTTCATTGTCACGGATCTCACCGATCATGATGATGTCAGGATTCTGACGCAAGAGCGCACGAAGGCCATTTGCAAAAGTGATTCCCGATTTAACGTTCACCTGCGTCTGATTCACGCGCGGGAACTCATACTCGATAGGGTCTTCGATCGTTGTTATATTGACGGTTGGAGTATTGAGTAAATGAAGCACACCATAAAGCGTCGTCGTCTTGCCATGACCCGTTGGACCAGTCACAAGGATCATTCCGTGCGGCTTCTTTATTTCCTCAAGCAAAATACTTGTTGCGTTTTCCGAAAAACCAAGATCTTCGAGCGTGAGTGGTCGTGCGGAGCTTTTCAAGATACGCATTTCAACTTTTTCACCATGGAAAATAGGCATAATATTCACACGCACGTCGATATTCGATCCGTCTTCCATCTCGAAACGGAAGCGGCCGTCTTGAGGAACGCGATGCTCGTCGATCTGCAAGTTGCCGAGGATCTTCACGCGTGCAACAAGAATAGGAGCAATAGCCTTCGGCAAACTCAAGATCTCGGTCATGATACCGTCGATGCGAAAACGAACAAGAAGCTCACGCTCGAGTGGTTCAAAGTGAATGTCTGAAGTATTAAGCACAACTGCGCGCTCCACAATATTATCGAGAATAGTTACGATCGGTACCGCAGTTGCAGTCTTCGAGAGATCTGCGTCACCCGCGATCGCAAGCGACTCCTCAATATTTTCGGAAATGATCTGACCGAATTCCATTCCGATCTTCTTCTTGTAATGCTTAAGGCCATAATGCAGGCTCGATGAGGTGGTAAGGTGAGTTTCGACCCACACACCAAGCTTTGCGCGCACATATTCAATAGTCTCGTAATCAAAAGGGTCGAGCATCGCAAGTTTTGCAACCCCACCTTCTTTGTCATACGAAAAAAGAACAACATTCTTTGACTTCGCAAAACCTTCGGATAAAAGTTCGAGTGTCGGCACGTCGATCGTCTCTTGCTTCAAATTCACCACTGATACTCCGTAGTAGGAGCTAAGAAGTTCCGTAAAATAATCTTCAGGTATCTTTCCGCTTCCGATCAAAATATTTGAGAGAGATTGACCCGAACGTCGCGCCTCTTCGTGCGCAGCAAGAAAATCCTCATCGCTCACCAACCCCGACTCGAGCAATATCGACTTGAGTTTTTCTTCAGTGATGTGCATCGTTATTTATTGTACCACAACCTCATAAGCAATATATATCCTCACCACTCTTTCAGAAAAACAAACACCTAGAGCGCAAGAAGTGTGTAGAGATTGAGAGATTCAAGAACAGCCTTCCCAAAAATAAGCGAGACAGGAGTTGCAACAAGGAATGCGGGGACAAGTGAGACCTGATCTTTCTTAAAGAAGAGGAGCGCAACAACGGAGAAGAGTATTGCCACAAGAAAAGCGAGCGGTACAAAAAGAATAATTCCGGGCCATCCGACGATAAGCATGAGTATGAAGAGCAGCTCCGGACCATCTCCCTCAAAACTCTTCTGACGCGTATTCCAGAATTTCAATATCGTATACAAGAATCCCGCAACCAAAAAGAGAACGATGATACTCAAGAAAAATCGCCCGAACGCATAGTAAGTAAAATATCCGAATGACCCTTCAAGGAGAGGGCGCATATATTCGAGCATTCCCCAAAGCGGAGCTTCTTTCGGGAGCGGTGCCGCAAGAAGTCCTCGCGTAAAATCACTCGATGTTGCCCATGTGTAATATTGTCCCCATGTCACAAAAGCGGCATAAAAGAGGTGGAGTGCAAATGCTTTAAAGAGTAGTGTGCGATAAGAGATATCCCTCACCCACCTCGGGCGAAGATATCGCACGAGAATGACACAAAAAAAGATCACCCATATCAAAAGAGCGATGGTGTTCAGATGTGCAAAGATAAAATTGAGTGTCATAAAGATCTATTATACTAAAAATCCCCACACAACGCAT
>DAIUCR010000007.1:0-2108 GCA_036846065.1 Patescibacteria group bacterium
ACAGCAACACATTCAAATAGGGGGACGATCAAGCAGGTGATCGGTGCCGTCGTCGACGTGCATTTTCCTGAACTCGTTCCGGAGATGTATACCGCACTCAAAGTACAGGCCAATGACAAGACGGTCGTTCTCGAGGTGGCATCGCACTTGGGTGGCAATCAAGTGCGCTGCGTCGCAATGGAGTCGACGGATGGACTTCGTCGTGGAGATAGTGTTGTCTCAACAGGACTTCCTATGCAGGCGCCTGTCGGTGTAAATGTGCTTGGTCGTATCTGGAATGTGCTGGGTGAGGTCATCGATAACGAACCTATCGACCGCAGCACACTCGGCAGTTCACCAATTCATCGCAACGCTCCATCATTCAAAGAACAATCAACAAAGACGGAGATCTTTGAGACGGGTATCAAGGCGATCGACCTTATGACGCCATTCATCAAGGGAGGAAAGGTCGGCCTCTTTGGAGGTGCTGGAGTGGGAAAGACGGTGCTTATTCAGGAGCTCATCCGCAATATCGCGACAGAGCACGGAGGATACTCGGTGTTCGCAGGTATTGGAGAGCGTACACGTGAAGGAAACGACCTCTATCACGAAATGAAAGATTCAGGTGTACTCGAGAAGACCGCACTCGTCTTTGGTCAGATGAATGAAGTTCCTGGTGCACGTGCGCGTGTTGGACTTGTTGGTCTCACAATGGCCGAGCACTTCCGCGACGAAATGTCGAAAGACGTCCTCCTCTTTATGGATAATATTTTCCGCTTCACACAGGCAGGTTCCGAGGTGTCTGCACTCTTGGGTCGCGTGCCAAGTGCG
Source organism: Patescibacteria group bacterium (assembly GCA_036846065.1). GTDB lineage: Bacteria > Patescibacteriota > Minisyncoccia > Phycocordibacterales > UBA6899 > MHLP01. The sequence goes on from DAIUCR010000007.1 coordinate 811, forward strand.
GTGGGTTACCAGCCAACGCTTGCTGAGGAAATGGGTAAACTCCAAGAGCGTATCACCTCAACATCGAAGGGTTCCATTACATCCGTACAGGCGGTCTACGTTCCCGCAGACGACCTCACTGACCCCGCACCTGCAACAACATTCGCGCATCTCGACGCAACGGTCGTGCTCTCACGCCCGCTCGCATCACTTGGTATCTATCCTGCCATCGACCCACTCGAATCATCGTCACAGGCACTCGATCCGATGATCGTTGGTGCGGAGCATTATCGCGTTGCAACGCAGACAAAGTTGATACTCCAGCGCTATAAGGATCTTCAGGACATCATTGCCATTCTTGGTATCGAAGAACTCTCTGATGAGGACAAGACGCTCGTCTATCGCGCGCGCAAGATCCAGAAATTCCTCTCACAACCATTCTTCGTTGGTGAAGCATTCACGGGAACACCTGGTAAGTATGTGACGCTTGGAGAGACGGTTCGCAGCGTGAATGAGATCCTTGAAGGAAAGCATGATGATAAGGAGGAGCAGGCATTCTATATGAAGGGAACTATCGACGAACTCTCTTAACATTAAAATTTTACGAACTACTTCGTTGTCATCGTTCGTGAGTCAGCTCGATGTATGATATATACATCTCGCCGACATCACTCCTTGCCGCCTCGTATTTCATTAAAATTATAATATTAAGTAAGCAAAAAAAATATGAAACTAACCATCTCAAAGATCGATAAAGTGCTCTTTAGCGGTGAGGCTGCTTCAGTCACCGTGCCCGGAGCTTCGGGCGAGATGACTATTCTTGCGCACCACATGCCTGTCATCACGACACTTGTTGCAGGAAAGATCACGGTGAAGCACGGTGAAGGGGAGAGTAACGAGGAATTCATGATCGACTCAGGTTTTCTTGAGGTGGGGAAGGATGAAACAGTTATACTAGTATAGCTAATAACTTTTAGATAAGTTATAATATCTGCATTACGAGCAAAACATTGGACTACGGAGCCCAATTTTTTGTTGGTGTAAAAACTGAGATAACGTAAGGTTTTGGGCGAAGGAGTATAGTTGTGCACATGTTATGCACTTTTCCCTTGCCAAAAGACCTTTTTTCCGGTATAATGTTGGTATCTAAGCTAATGTGTTTCTTGGAGGAAATGCGTTCTTTTCGGAAATTTTTATCAATAAATGCCGTTTAATGGTGGGCTTTTTATAGGAAGTTAATTTTTATTTATGAAAAACATTTTTCTCACCCCGAGAAAAGAGCGCGCCTTCTGGCAAAAGACGATTGCCCTATTTCTCAC
>DAIUCR010000007.1:2208-5426 GCA_036846065.1 Patescibacteria group bacterium
CCAACGACTCCTGATCTTGCCCTACTCTTTGGAGTAAAATCAGCGTTTGCCGTTGCGGTGGTTGACCCATGTGTTACGGTCACCAGTGGACAGACTTACCATTTCACACCAGGATGGTATCAAGTTACCGAAACTCCAGTTGAGAATTATGAACTTGATTACACATCGGGTCAGTGTGGCTTAAATGGTAAGGTAAATATCGGTCGTGGTGATCTCGATACATGCGGTATGACGAATACGTTCGTCGGCGCTCTCTGCGAAGATGGTATCGATAATGATGGTGATGGAAAGATCGATTACCCCGCAGACCCAGGTTGTTCGGAAGCGAATGATAATAATGAAACAGACTCCGTCATTCCTCCACCTTTGTCGTGCGAAGAAAAAACTTCCACAATGACCGTTGTGAGTGATACGACAAACACAACAGCCCCCGAGGTTCCTGCTGTAGCAGCGTGGGCACATCCAGCATGGACTGCAAGCACGTTAATGCCAGAGGCAACATGGATCTGGAATGCAGAAGTGGCAAGCGCTATAAGTAATGAAGCGGTAACCTTCACGAAAACATTCGAAGTTTCTGGAACACCAACATCAGGTTCGATTATTGTTGGTGCTGACAATACTTACGAAGCATCACTTAATGGCACAGAATTTGGTTCAAGTACAAATGAGTACAACTATAATGCTGCCGGCGCAGACACATATAACGTCAGCTCACTCCTCCAAAGTGGCACAAACACACTCACTATTACCGTACACAATATTGGTGTCGGTTCAGAGAGTAACCCCGCAGGGCTTCTCTACAAGCTCACGGTCAACAAGAATGCATGTGAGCCAACTCCAACTCCTGTATGTAATCCTGAAGTAAATCTCCTTGAGAATGCAGGATTTGAGGCGCCGGCAATTGATGGTTGGGACATTGTTCCATTCACAAATAGTGCACTCAAGTGGCTCGGAGCATTCGTAAATCCAGAAGCAAGTGGTCGCCTCGGACTTGAGCTTCAGGCAAGTGTTGCAGGTGCGCCATTTGCTGGATTGCAGCACGCAGAGCTCGATGGAGATACTCCAACAAAGATCTGGCAAAACGTTACACTTATGCCAAGCTACGACTATGAGCTCTCGACGATGTATTCACCACGTCCAGGACGTGACGCGGCAGACAATACCTTTGAGTTCCGATTGAATGATGCTGCACTTGGTGATCCTGTCGCTCGTGATGGTTCCGCAAACGCAGGAACAGTGTGGACAAAAGAGGTCCGTACATTCCTTGCAGAGGCAGCATCCGCTGATGTGGGATTTGCAGAGGTAGGAACGGATACGAGCTACGGAGCATATCTCGACGATGCATCACTTCGCTGTGTTGGAAAGCATGTTCAAACGGCAACAGTCGTTGCAACGAAAGTGGTTTGTGATAATGAGTCGGATCTTCCAGACTGGAGTGGTACGCAGCATATGATCAATGCGACAACCGCACAGGACTACGTTGATCAAAGTGAAGGTTCTTGCCGCATCGATCCAGAGTGGCAATTCCAATGGGCACCAACATCTGCAAGTAATCCGGGGGATAACACGGGGGAGGCACAAGGATGGACCACATTTGTTTCATCCGCAGTGATCGAGCTTGCTGATATGACCTCGGTCTGGGTTCGTGAAGTATGGAATGGAGATTATGTTCCATTCACGGGTACAGCAGACACAGATAAAGTGAGTGCAGAAATGTACTGTAACGGAGATGTACTCCACTATGACAATCTTGATTATGCACGTGGACTCTCTGATGGAGGAACAGTGTACTGTGTCGCATTCAATGCACCAGTAGAGAACGAAGATGAAACCACTCCTGAAGATAATCCCGAAGCGTGTACAGATGGTGTAGACAATGATGGAGATGAGGCTATCGACGGACGGGATTCGGATTGTCAGCCAAGACTTACCGTCATTAAGCATGTCGTGAATGACAACGGTGGGCAGAAAGAGGCAAGTGAGTTTGATCTTCATGTAAACGTTGATGTATGTTCCAATATTGAGGGACTACAGACGATTGTTCCCGAAGGAATGTATGCAAATTCTTTCGGTCTCTGCCTTCCTATTCCCGATGATCAGTACTTATTTGGTGAAGAATTTACACAAAATGCCCTGAATTCGATCCTTGATCTCTTCGCACCAAAGACTGCATTTGCGGGTATTGAAAAATTGTTTGCACCGGCAAGTTTCTCTGGCAATGAAGAGGGTGTGGATGTCTACTTTGAGGGCATCACAAACTTCGTTGTCACCGAAGATGCTGATACTGGCTACGTCACCACAATGAGTGAGGATTGTAGCGGATTCATTCTTCTTGGTGAGCACAAGACCTGTACGGTCACCAATGATGATGTTGCTCCTGTTCCTCAGGGAAATGGTGGTGGCGGAAGCTCATCATATGACTACTGGGGTTGTACGAATCAAGCTGCTTCAAACTTCAATGCGCTCGCAAATCGCGATGACGGAAGTTGCCAGCTTCCTCCTGCACCACAAGGAGCAGCAGCTCCAAGTGAGCCACAAGGAGAAGTTCTCGGTGCAGCAACCGTTGAACCAGAACTTCCCGCAAGTTGTACGGAATACCTCCGCGATTACCTCAAGATGGGAAAGAAGAATGATGCTGAACAAGTGAAACTTCTTCAGACATTCTTGAACGAAACAATGAATGCAAATCTTCCTGTGACCGGCTTCTTCGGAAATCTTACCAAGAATTGGGTCAAGAAATTCCAGAAGCAGTATCACAATGAGATCATTCAGCCTTGGGAGGATGCTGGATATAAGGGTACGGACATCACTGAGGGTACGGGCTATGTCTACAAGACGACGAAGCGCCATATCAATATCATGAAATGTTCATCTCTTGATATTCCACTTCCTGACCTTACTCCAGATCTAAGATAATTATCAAGCAACCTCTTGCTTCGTAATCCACAAAACCCCTCAAACGAGGGGTTTTGTGTTATGTGGGTTACCCAGAGAAAGTATCACCAACTTGGTACTCCGACTACTAGGCATCCATACAAGGTCCGACCTTGTATGGAATGTGAGTGTGAAACTTGGGATTGTGCTAATGTCAAAAATGTGATATAATCCACGCATGATACAGTGGTTAAAGGATCACTTTATACCCTCCGAGGCAAACGATCACCAGCCTCATTTTTTGCGTACAAAGATCGTTGCGGGACTGGTCGCCCTTATTTTCG
>DAIUCR010000007.1:5526-14620 GCA_036846065.1 Patescibacteria group bacterium
CAGCCTCATTTTTTGCGTACAAAGATCGTTGCGGGACTGGTCGCCCTTATTTTCGTGGTCGAGTTGTTCTATCTCGCAAGTAGCTTCGTGTTTCTTCCGACGAGTGATTATTTTGCTGCGATCTTCGCCTCAGTGCTTGTTGAGCAAACGAACGATGAACGCAAAGTTGAAAACCTTGGTTCACTCACGGTGAATGAAAAACTCATCCAAGCGGCCCAAATGAAGGCGGATGATATGGCAACACGTGGATATTTTTCCCATATCGCGCCCGATGGAAAGAATCCATGGTATTGGTTCAAGCAGGTTGAATATAATTATGCGGCAGCAGGGGAGAATCTTGCGGTCAATTTTACCGACTCAAAAGATGTCACCGAAGCATGGATGCACTCGCCCTCGCATCGCAGTAATATCATGGGGGAAAATTATACCGAGATCGGTATTGCAACCGCTCATGGAATATACAAGGGAAAGGACGCGATATTCGTAGTGCAGATGTTTGGCAGACCTTCACTTGTTGCGCGCCGTACTGATGTTGCAACTACAACCGTTCTTAGTGTTGGTTCAAAGATCAGCACAGTGACGTTACCAAGCCAGATCGAAGATGTTCCGGTGGTAAAAGCGGGTGCTGAAAAAATACAAAAAGAGATCGTACCAAAAACGTCGCAGGCTACACCTATTATTGCCCTTGAGGTGCCAACCACGACAGTGGTTGCTGGTGCGGAAACGACAAAACTCACACTAGATAGCACTTCCGATACCTTTGTTACAGCACCCGTTAGTGGGGCGGCAGAGAATGTTCCTGCTGTCGTGAACTCTGAACCAAAACCCGCCGCGATCGCAAAGGTACTCACTTCTCCTCGTCAGACGACGAATGCGCTCTATCTTCTCATTGCGGCACTCGTAACGCTTGCGCTTGGACTCGCTGTGTTCATTAAGATCCGCATCCAGTATCCACACATCATCGCAAATGGACTCCTTGTGCTTGCGGTTGTCCTCGCACTCCTCTTGCTTAATGGTGCACTCAATCTTTCTGGGGTCATTATCTAGGATCTTTGCGTGCCATTGCAAACTCATCTCAAAAAGAATAGTCTACATACAGTTCGTACCTAAGTGGAATAAGCAAAAGGAGGGTTTGTGTATGAGCAATATTCTCAAGCGAGTCTTTGCGCTTTATGACGGAAGGATAGACCAGCGGCAGTTCATAGTCCTTGCGGTCATCATGTTTGTCATTGGAGTGCTCGTAATGAATGTGGGTATATATATTACGATCACCACGTGGAGTCCAGTAAGCTTTGTTGTGCACACCGCACTTCAATTTTTGATCACTCTTCTGACGATGCATTTGTATGTGCGGCGACTCCATGATATTGGAGTGACGGGCTTGCTCGTATTCGTCATTTTGGTTCTTGCGTGGATCCACGTACTTCTGGGGCTTATGTGCTTCCTTGCGCTTGCGGCAATGTCTGGAATGCCGTTTGCAAATCATTTTGGTCCAGTACCACAAAAAGACCGACCCCTCCTTGATACATTCCTAAATACATAAATATCTCTAGACCACACCTACACAGGTGTGGTCTTTTTGTTATATAATTCAGTACATATGATCAATCCACAAATCGCAAAATATATAAATGACGAACGAGCGCGCGGTGTTATTGATGCGGATATCAAAAAAGCACTTATTGAAAAAGGTTGGCAGGAGAATGATGTTGAAAATGCATTCAAGGCACAAGTTGCTATCGCGCATGTCGGAGGGCTCTTTAAGGGAAGACTTGATAAGGGGAATTTCTTGAAGATCGCACTTGCGGCGATAGCACTGCAGTTTCTATTCATGTTTTTCGGAGCAGGAAGCATGATGGGTATGATGCCAGGGTACGGCTCCTCATTGTTTGGTGGCACCAATCTTGGAATAGCGATAATTGGACTACTTGTCATGGTTGTCATGGGTCTTGTTGTGGCGGTATATGAACTTGGTGCCACCGTTCGCCGTCTTCATGATCTCGGACAGACAGGATGGTATGCACTCGGACTTGCTCTGGTTGGCATGGTTCCGTTCATTGGTTGGATCATCTCGATCGGTGCACTTATCTATCTCTCCATCACGCCAGGCGACCCCGCAGAAAATACGTACGGTGGGGTACCAAATCCACATGTTACGCTCTGGCAAGCGATAAAGGGAAGTGAGTAGTCTTTCTCAAGAAATAGTGAAATAAAAAAACGGCTGAACGATATTCTGTTCAGCCGTTTGACTTACATAACTTCTACTGCTCTTTCCGCGAGACGCGAGCGTTCGCCGCGTGCAAGCGTAATGTGCGCATAATGTTTCCAACCCTTGAAGTGATCGATGGCGTACGCGAGACCTGACGAGGAAGCCGTGAGATACGGCGTATCGATCTGGTCGAGATTACCGAGACAAATGACCTTTGTGCCCGGTCCCGAGCGCGTGATGAGCGTCTTTATCTGTTTTGGAGTCAGATTCTGTGCCTCATCAATGATGATATACCTCCTCAGGAATGTGCGACCGCGCATGAATGATATCGACTTGAGATAGAACTCACGATGAAGTGCGGAGATCGATTCGGATTTTGCGGTATCTTCACCAAATTCATTAGGCATCCTACTACTCGAGTGTTTCTCTTGTAGTTGCTTCATCTTATTGCCACCGCTTTGCTTTGTTGCCATCGCTTCGCAAATGACTTCAAGATTATCCTCAAGTGCACCTAGCCATGAACCCATTTTTTCATGCTCAGTTCCAGGTAGAAAACCGATCTCTTCACCACCAATGGGCACCGTTGCTCTCGTAAAAATGATGCCATCATAAATTCCCGATTTTTTTTGTTCGAGCGCAGACACAATGCTGAGTAAAGTCTTGCCCGTACCCGCGTCTCCCAAAATAGTGACGAAATCGATGTCCGTATCCATGAGCAGGTTCAAGAGAAAATTTTGCTCCCGATTCCGCGCATTGATGCCATGCATTGCGTTCTTGCTGATGAAGTTCTTGCATTGTCGAAGCTCTGCGGTGACCCCTGTGCAATCCGAAACGATCCAACCTGCACTATGCGTGTTGTCTGTGACGAGCTGGTTCCGGTAAAGTGTTACTTCTTCGGGGATTTCTATTTTGCACAGCGTCACATCAGTGCCATTTGTTGATTGATGTGTGACAACCCGCTCATCGAGCGCTTCGGGGAGTGCGATCATTCCTGAGTACACACCTTCGTCCGCGTTCGTAACAACAAGGTCAGTCGTGTAGTCATCAACCAAGAGATCTCGGGCACGTGCAAGGATGCGCATGTTGAGATCTTTTGAAACAAGTCGGATCTCGGCATATTTCTTACCCTCCGTGTTTACAAGCATTTGCGTTGCACTAATGATGAGATCATCAGCTTTTTCGCCAACACCCGCAAGGCGCGCTGCTTGTGATGCTTGTTCCTCGCTTTGTATGAAGATGCGTCCCATGTCCGGAGCACCACCCTCTGCCCATTCAAGCAGGAGACCGTCTTTCATTTTCCAGTTCGGGTTACGACGTTCCATTTCCTGACTCAGGCTTTCGATGAAGTTCGAAGCGCGACGTGAGTTCCATGCCGCATCTTCAAGACCTTTCTTGTTTCGATCGAGTTCACGAATCACCGTGAGAGGAATAAAAATGTCATGTTCCTTGAACCGAAGGACTGAGCTCCAGTCATGCATGAGTACATTGGTATCAAGCACGTAAAGCTTCTTCATGGCTGGAACCGCTCCCACTTCAGGGGTTTTCATGAGGTCTTCCTTCACTGGTTGTACTGACGGAACACCCCTTCGACGCGAATTGTTTTGCGCGTTTGGTGGATACGCTTGAGGTTGTTTCGAGTTGGGGAGTGTGAGTACTCTGGAGCCTACATCTCGACCAAGCCTTTTCATGCCAAGACCCGAGTGTCTCTTATCAGTCATTATCTATTACTCCTTCAGTTGAAAATGAACCATCCTATTCATGAGACTACAACGTTTTTCTATTTACGCAAGGAAATGCTGTGATACAATATTCATGTTAGCGGAGACGCTCATTACATATGGAACAAGATCCAATCCACGAGGGGAAACGAATACTTTCGGAAGGTAAACCACCTCACGGAGGAATGCTTTTGCTTATCCTTGTTCCTATTATTTTGCTTGCTGGAGCCCTCCTCTCTGGATGGCTCACGTACTGGCTTCCTGGGACGAACTTAAGTGGATACACTCCTTGGCTCGTTACTGCCGCGGCACTCGCTGAAGGAGTGCTTGTGTGGATGATGGTATTCTCCATTCTTCCTCTCTATATCAAGTATGGAGCAAAAGCGAACGATGCGATCATTGCGACAATAAAAGGTCAGGAACGTTACATCGACGCACTCACTGGTTCAGGGCTCGGCTTTTGGGAATATGATCTTGTGAGTGGAAAGGTCTTTTTCTCGGCAACGATGGTTGCAATGCTCGGATACGGTGACCATGACGCGGGTGGTGATATTGATTTTTGGTATCAAAATGTTCACCCTGACGATCTTGAGGGAGTGAAGAGAACAATGCAATATCATCTTGAGCAACGCACACGCACCTATGCGATCGATTATCGTATGCGACGTGCGAACGGAGAATATCTCTGGGTGTCTGATAGTGGTCGTGCGATCCTTGATGAAGCGGGAAAATCCATTCGTCTCGCAGGTGTGACTCAAGATATTTCCAATGTTATGCGCGTACAAGAAGTACTTGAAGCACGCACGAACGAACTCGAGACAGCAAAAACAAAGATCGAGGAGGAAGTTCAGAACGCACGAAAATTCCAAAAGGCCGTAGACTCATCGACCGAAGCGGTCTCGATCACTACACCTGACGGAGCGATCATCTATGTGAATCCCGCATGGACAATACTTAATGGTTATAGTGAAGCCGAAGCATTGGGGCGAAATCCTCGCATGCTCAAGAGTGAACAATCGCCAACTGAAGTCTTTGCTGCCATGTGGGAAAAGATCACTGCAGGATATGCATTTCATACTGAGGAGATCATTAACAAGCGTAAGGACGGAACGGTCTATCACGCAGAACTCTCCATCTTTCCGATCAGTGAGGGAAGTCAGACTCTTTTCTATGTTTCTCTTTGCCAAGATATCTCTCAACGCAAGGAAGTTGATAAGGCAAAGACCGAATTCGTCTCACTTGCGTCACATCAGCTTCGCACGCCACTTTCTGCGATCCGTTGGTATTCCGAAATGCTTCTTTCGAAATATGTTGGCGAACTCAACGAAAAGCAACGCCAATATGTAAAAGAGATCTACCAAGGAAACTTGCGCATGGTCGACCTCGTGAATGCACTCCTCAATGTTTCTCGTCTCGATCTTGGTACTTTTGCCATCGAGCCTGAAGAGGTAAACCTTGTTGAGATATGCGAGAGTGTGCTCTCTGAGCTCACTCCACAGATCACTGAAAAGAATCAGACTGTTGAGCGTATCTTTAATACCGCCCCTCAGACGTATATTGCCGATCCAAAACTCATTCGCATCGTATTCCAGAACTTCCTCTCCAATTCGGTAAAGTACACTCAGGTTGGAGGGTATATTGTTGCAGAGATCGGCATACGTGAGAATAATCTCTATATTCGCGTGTCTGATAATGGATATGGTATTCCAAAAGGACAACACGGGAAAATATTTGAAAAGCTCTTCCGTGCCGATAATGTAAGGCAGAAGGATACCGAGGGTACCGGACTTGGTATGTATATCGTGAAAGCGATCGTGGAGTCTTCCGGTGGAAGGATTTGGTTCGAGTCCGAAGAAAACAAGGGTACGACATTCCATGTGCTCATGCCACTTTCAGGAATGCCGAAAAAAACGGGAGCAAAAGGGCTTGCGTAATTTAGAAAATATCTTGATATTGCAACATATCTAGACGCACACATTGTACATGGTAAGATAAAAGTCATGGAAGAAACAAAAGAACGCACAATACTTGTACTCGAAGATGAACGACAGCTCGCAAAAGCGGTGCGCGAAGCATTTTCCGAAAGAGGCTTTGAGCCAATAATCGTCTCAACAGTAAGTGATGGAATAAAGCAACTAGAAAACCTGAAGCATGTCGATGTAATATGGTTGGATCATTATCTCCTTGGCACAGAGAACGGTCTTGATTTTGTTGTAAAGCTCAAGAATCATCCTGTTTGGAAGAATATTCCCATATTCGTTGTTTCAAATACTGCATCAACGACAAATATCCGTTCATACATTCAGCTTGGTATAACCAATTACTACACAAAAGCTGATTATGATATTTCACAAATTATTAATGATATTGAATACGCACTGAGGCAGACCAATGCCATCATTGAGTAATCAGGAAACACATCACTATGGCTGAGCTATTAAATAAAAAGATCCTCATCGTCGAAGACGAAGCACCACTCCGTAACGCTGTTTCAGACATTCTTACATTCGAGGGTTTTACGGTGTTTCAGGCAAAGAATGGGCAAGAGGGTCTTGATATCGCTCTCCGAGAGCATCCCGACCTAACCCTCCTTGATCTTATGATGCCTATCATGGATGGACTCACAATGCTCGAAAAGCTCCGACAAGATCAGACGTGGGGTACGCAGGCAGCAGTGATACTTCTTACGAACATCAATGATCCGGAAAAAGTTGCACAGGCAACAGAGGCGGGAAGTTATGATTTTCTTGTAAAGTCAGATTGGAATATCGAAGACGTTGTAAGGAAGATCAAGGGCAGACTCGGCATTCCTTCGTAAGATACAACGGTTATATTTTACACAAATTACCCACTCAATCTATGGTGGGTAATTTTGTTTAAGAATTTTGCAAAAGAGAACCAAAACCTATATACTCCAATAACTATGTTTAAAGAATTACTGCTCAAAAAACTTATCAAATCAAAACTAGGAGATCTCCCCGCTGAAGAGCAGGATAAGATCATCCGTATTGTTACAAAGAACCCCGAACTATTTCAGGAGATCGCGGTAAAGATAAAACAGCAAATGGATTCAGGAAAAGACCAAATGGCCGCAACAATGGCGGTCATGAAGGAGTATCAAGGCCAGATCCAAAAGCTCATGAGCGAAGAAGCGTAGTTTTTTCATTAATCTTCTTTCATTACAATGGGACTTTCTGTAGGAATCGTTGGGTTACCCAATGTCGGCAAATCGACGCTGTTCAATGCACTCACAAAAAAGGGGGCGGAGACAGCAAACTATCCATTTTGCACCATCGACCCATCGGTCGGTGTGGTCACTGTGCCTGACACACGCCTCACGCAGCTCTCAGTTTTTTCCCAGACAAAGAAGACCGTTCCTGCGATCGTTGAATTTGTCGATATTGCCGGCCTTGTGAAGGGCGCATCGGAAGGTGAGGGGCTGGGGAATCAATTCCTTGCGAACATTCGTGAAACGAACGCTATCGGTGAAGTCGTGCGCATCTTTGAAGATGACGACATTATTCATGTAAGCGGGAAAATTGACCCACTTTCGGATATTGAGACCATTAACCTCGAGCTCATTCTTGCGGATATGCAGACAGTCTCGAAGCGCATCACGAATCTTGGGCGTGACGTGAAGCGTGGAGACAAACCCGCAATACTCGAACATGCTACGCTTGTGAAGGTCCTTGCGGCGCTTGAGGCGAGTCTTTTTGCGCACACCGTAAAACTTGAAGATGAAGAAATAAAGATGGTCAGACAGCTCAACCTGCTTACAATGAAGCCCATTCTCTACATCTTGAACAAGAAGGCTGGTGGGCACAACTTGGACGAAATGAACGATCCGCGCTTCCATAAACTCATTGAATTTTTCAAGGAGCACGGAGACGCCTACGTTATTGTTGATGCAAAGATCGAAGAGGAGCTGAACGAATTTGAAGGTGAAGAGCGCCACACATTTGCCGAAGAGCTTGGCGTAAAAGGGGATGGTGTTGATGACCTTATTGTTGCGGCATACAACCTACTTGGACTCATGACCTACTTCACAACAGGAGTAGAAGAAACGCGAGCATGGACAATACAAAAAAATTCAACAGCACCCGTTGCAGGAATGGCCATTCATACTGATTTTAAAGACAAATTTATTCGCGCAGAGATCATCAACTGGCAAGATCTTATCAATGCAGGCTCCTACGGTGCGGCACGCGAAAAGGGGCTTGTGCGCACAGAAGGGAAGGATTACATCGTGAAAGATGGAGACGTGATCGAGTTCAAGATCTAAATTCTCTTCTCAGGATATTATGTGTATAAAAAAATCTCGCGAATGAATTTCGCGAGATTTGTATTGTTACGTACCATTCACAACTCCTACATTGTCGGATGTTCGATCTTTTCCCACTCGCACTCCTGACACTTTCCGGTCGGAGTCAGGTAGTTCGTTGCTGTCTTGCAATGGGGACACACGAGTGTTGCCTTTGTTTTTTTGGTTGCATACCACCAAATAAAACCAAGGAGGCACAGGGTTCCAAGAACTGCTATAAATTGAATCAATGATTGCATTTCGCTACTCCTTTTTAAAGAGATGCAGAACAAACTGATATGCCGTCCTTGTGTACTTGAAACCAAATGAGGCTTCAATGATAAGCGCGAGTATGACGAGCGGCAATAACGATAACACAGATTCCATAGAATTCCTTTCTTTTAAGGAGAATACAAAGATCATTAAACAGCTCGAAACATTATATCATATTTTGAAGTTTTGTAAACAAGTATTGCGCACATCCATTGATTAAGGCTATTATGAAGGCTCTATGGGGATATATAATCACAAGAAAATAGAGGAGAAGTGGCAGAAACACTGGAAAGAAACGAACATCAATAAGACCACTGAAGATACCTCAAAGCCTAAATGTTACGTACTCGACATGTTTCCATACCCATCTGGAGATGGACTTCATGTCGGTCACCCAAAGGGTTATATCGCAACGGATGTCTATTCGCGTTACAAACGCATGACCGGACATAATATATTGCACCCGATGGGTTGGGATGCGTTCGGACTCCCTGCAGAGCAGTACGCTATTAAAAATAAAGTGCACCCAAGTATTGCTGTAGAAAAAAATACACTACGATTCAAAGAGCAGCTTGCAAAGATCGGTTTCAATTA
>DAIUCR010000007.1:14720-20037 GCA_036846065.1 Patescibacteria group bacterium
GACACTCTTTTTGGTGCAACTTATGTCGTCCTTGCGCCAGAACATAAACTCGTGAGCGAATTAAGGGATTCTATCTTAAATTGGGATGCTGTGGTGGCATACCAAAAAGAAGCCGAAGAAAAAACAGAGATCGACCGAACAAGAGAAGACAAGGAGAAGACGGGTGTATTACTTGAAGGTATTACCGTCATTCATCCACTCACAAAGGCAGAACTCCCTGTCTATCTTGGAGATTACGTACTTGGACACGTTGGTGTTGGTGCGATCATGGCAGTACCTGCTCATGACTCACGAGACTTTGCTTTTGCGAAAAAATTTGATTTGCCGATACATCATGTGGTTTGCCCTCATTATCCTGATCTCGACTGCGGAACTATTGATGAAGCATACGCCGGTGTTGGTTATCTGATCAACTCAGGAAAATTTACCGGCATCGCCGGAGAGGAAGCAAAAAAACTTATCACAGAGGAAGCAGGAGGAAAACTTGTGACGCGATACCGTCTCAAAGATTGGGTGTTTTCACGTCAGCGCTACTGGGGTGAACCCATTCCACTCGTGCATTGTGAATCTTGCGGGGTTGTTCCTGTTCCCGAAAAAGATCTCCCCGTCACGCTTCCTCAAGTTGAGTCATATGCGCCAACAGGAACAGGAGAGTCTCCGCTCGCAGATATCACCGAGTGGGTGAATACGACGTGCCCAGCGTGTGCTGGTCCCGCAAAGAGAGAGACGAACACTATGCCACAGTGGGCGGGCTCAAGCTGGTATTATCTTCGCTATATCGATCCACACAACGAAGAGGCGCTCGTGGACAAAAAGAAAGATGAATATTGGTCACCAGTCGATATGTATGTTGGTGGAGCAGAACACGCTACGCGCCATCTTATCTATGCACGTTTTTGGCATAAATTCCTCTATGATATTGGAGTCGTCAATCACCTTGAACCATTTGAACGATTGCAACATGTTGGTCTTATTATGGCGTCCGACGGAAGAAAGATGTCAAAACGTTATGGAAATGTCGTGAATCCTGATGATGTAGTGGAAAGATTTGGAGCAGACTCTCTCCGTGTATACGAAATGTTCATGGGGCCCTTCGATCAGTCTATTGCATGGTCAACAGACAACATGATGGGTGCGCGACGCTTCATCGAGCGCGTATGGGATATTGTTACCACATGGAAATTACACTCAAAAGAGTCCAAGGCTCCAGTTGTGGTGAATGAGTCATTGCAAGCAATGTTGCACCAGACCATTAAAAAAGTCGGGGAAGATATTGAGAGTTTCTCATTCAATACGGCGATATCACAGCTTATGATACTTTTAAACGCGATCAAAAAGGCGGAAAGCGAGAACGCTACAGTCTTCACCAAAGAAGATCTCAAGAGTTTCTTGAAGCTCCTTGCTCCGTTTGCGCCCCATGCCACTGAGGAACTTTGGCACGAGATCGGAGGTGTAGGTTCTGTGCATGAAAGTACTTGGCCCGTATTCGACCCGGAAAAAACTGTCACTGATACGGTAACGATCGCAATACAGGTGAATGGAAAAGTACGAGACACAATGTCTATCTCAAGAAAAGATACTGAAGCGGTCGTATCCGAAGCAGCCCTCACTCGTCCGACCATTATAAAGTGGCTGGAAGGAAAAACTCCAGTAAAGATGATCTATGTGCAGGGGAAAATACTCAACATTCTTGTTTAGAACAATACTCCATAATAAGTAAAAAACTCCATACGATCGTGTGGAGTTTTTTATAATATTATGAAACAGAATGAGCCACTTGACATTGAGCTGTATAATGCTAAAACTATAAATAACCGAGTATTGGAGGGAAACTGTCAATACCAGTAAAACATTATTTATATCTATTTTTATGAGTACCGTGAATATTTCGTTCAAACCAAAGCAGATCACAAAACAACTGCTTTCTGTTCTTCCAAAAAGAGCGTCGGATGTCATCACTAAGCGTTACGGCCTCGGCACAGAGGCAAAAAAGATGACTCTCGAGGCGATCGGTGAGAGTTATGGTATTACGCGAGAGCGTGTCCGCCAGATCGAAAATTTTGCACTCGCGACGATCCGCAAGTCTGATCTTTTCAAAGAGCAAGCCTCAATGTTCGAAGAATTACGTACGATAATGATTGGGATGGGTGGCCTCGTTCCTGAACATGATTTTCTCGCAAAAGCATCTTCGGACAAAAGTACGCAGAATCACATTCACTTCCTTCTTGTTCTTGGAGATCTTTTCATAAAACACAAAGAAGATAATGATTTTACGCACCGATGGAGTGTCGACAATGACACCACAGAGAAAGTTCACGATTCCCTCCGAAAACTTTATGCCTCACTTGCCGATGACGAACTCATCGAAGAATCAAAAATGGTCGACAAATTCCTTACTCATCTCAAGGATGTCTCCGAAGAATACAAAAACGAGGAGATACTCCGCAGATGGCTCTCTCTCTCAAAGAAGATCGGAAAGAATCCGATGGGAGACTGGGGTGTCGCTTCGTCGCCGAATGTTTCCGCTCGCGGTGTGCGTGATTACGCATTTCTCGTACTCCGTAAGCATGGATCACCAATGCACTTCACAGAGGTTGCTCGCGCCATAGGAGAGCATTTTGATAAACGTGCTCATATTGCGACAACGCATAATGAACTCATTAAAGATAAGCGCTTTGTTCTTGTTGGACGCGGACTCTACGCGCTTTCAGAGTGGGGATACTCAACCGGTGTCGTGCGCGACGTCATCTCTGAGATCATCAAGAAGAGCGGACCACTCACCAGAGAAGAGATCGTCGAGAAAGTTATGCGTGAGCGTTACGTAAAGCCCAATACCATCCTTGTGAATCTTCAGAATCCAAAATATTTCAAGAAGAACAAAGAGGGGAAATATTCAGTCGCTTAAATAAAAGAACCGCCTCTATTACTTGAGGCGGTTCTTTTGTATCTCATAGTATAAGTCATTCGCAGCAACGCTCATTTTACGCTATACTCGAAATATGTTTGATTCGTTTACCGCACTAATGGATACACCATTTTTTCGTACAATCGGAGTGATGTACGATATTTTTAGTTACACCGCAGTCATTTGGGGGCCGATCCTACTCGTCTGGCTTGCGCAAAAGCTTTGGCTCGATTACGTGCGCATGCAATTCATTCAAAAGAACTTTGAATTTGTCTTACTTGAGATCAAATTGCCGCGAATCATTAGTAAGACTCCCGTCGCCATGGAGCTTGTACTTCAGACACTTTTCCAGTCAGGGACAGGAAACTGGTATGAACGTTGGTGGCAAGGAAAGGTGAAGCCGTGGTTCTCTCTTGAGATCGTCTCTATTGATGGAAATGTGAAATTTTTTATTCGTACACCGGTTAAATTTAAGAAGATCATCGAGTCTCATGTCTACGCACAATATCCTGATATTGAGGTCATAGAAGTTCCAGACTACATATCTCTTGCTCCATACATTCAGGAAAAAGATGATTGGACTCTGTGGGGTTGTGAATTTGGATTAACAAAGGCGGATCCATATCCGATCAAGACGTATGTCGACTACGGGCTCGACTCTGCGCTCACGAAGGAAGAGCAGAAAAGCGATCCAATAACTTCAGTTATTGAGTTCATGGGAAGTATTGGGCGTGATCAACAGATCTGGATGCAGATACTCGTCCAAGCGACAGGAGAACGATTTAAAACGCCAGATAAATGGTTCAAGCACCACGACTGGAAGACGGAGGGCAAGCAGATCATTAAGGATCTTCAAGCAAAGAGTGCTCCCGCCGAAGATGGTGGAAAAGGAGAGCGCGCCACGAAGAGACAACAGGAGATCATTAGTGCGGTAGAAAAATCTCTCACAAAGATCGGCTTTGATTGTGGTATTCGCGCACTATACATCGCAAAGAACGAAAAATTTGATTCTGCAAATATTGCCGGAATAACGGGTGCCTTTCGTCAGTACAGCTCGCAAGATCTTAATGGTTTTAAACCAACCTTTACCACAGGCTTTGATTATCCATGGCAAGATTTTCATAATATTCGCTTGAATAAAAAGAAGAAAAAGATCTTTGATGCATACGTGCGCCGTTCATATTTTTATGCACCTTATAAGAAAAAGCCTTTTGTGCTTAATAGTGAAGAACTCGCCACAATTTATCATTTCCCAGGCGGGGTCGCAGAGACTCCAACATTTACTCGCATAGAGTCACGCAAGGGGGAGCCTCCGGCAAATCTTCCTGTATAACCATCGGCAATGGAAACTCACGACGACGAACACATGCTCACGATGGACGAAAAAATACCCACGAAAAAAATATCTCGTCGGGTAATTTTTTGGCTTCTTTTGTTTCTCACCCCAATTATATGTCTCTATGTTTACGCGGTCATGATCAGCCCCTCGAAGGCATTCTTACCCGACACCTATATTGAGATACCTAAAGGACATACTCTTTCTGAGACCTCGGTTCTTCTCAAAGAGCGATCGATCATACGCTCAGAGACTATCTTCCTCTTTGTCGTGCAGCGCGCAGGAAAGGAGAAGGGAATACAGTCGGGTACATACTTCTTTAAAGAACCTGCTTCTGTCTTCGAGGTCGCAAGGCGAGTAATGAAAGCAGAATATGGAATAGAACAATTAAAGATAACTTTACCCGAGGGTATCACCAACAAAGAGATGGGGGATATTCTTACCTCAAAACTCCCTGCGCTTGATCTGCTCAGCTTTGAATCTCTTACGAAAGAAAAAGAGGGGTATCTTTTTCCTGATACATATTTTTTCTACACGAACGCAACGAGTGGCCCTGTCGTAATGGCGCTTGAGGAAAATTTTACAAAACAAACTGAATCCATCAAGCGCGAAGCATTAGATGCGGGAAAAGACTGGAAACATATCGTGATCATCGCCTCACTCCTTGAAGAAGAAGCGGCAACACAGAAAGACCGAGAACTTGTTGCGGGAATAATTGAAAAACGTCTTGAAAAAAAGATGCCTCTTCAGATAGATGCAACGCTTGGATATGTTACCGGGAGAGGGAGTCTTGAATTGACCGTTACTGATCTTCGCAGCGAGTCACCCTATAATACATATACACATAGAGGGCTTCCTCCGACACCGATCAGTAATCCAGGGGTTGATGCCTTAAAAGCCGCACTTTATCCTGTCTCTTCGCCCTATCTGTACTACCTCTCGGACAAAGAAGGGGTCATACATTACGCAAAGACATTTGAAGAACACAAGCTGAACAAAACAAAGTATTTGCGCTAATATGTACCAATCATGGCGCAATTTCCAAATAAAGCATATTTCATAGGAGTGGGTGGTAT
>DAIUCR010000007.1:20137-21609 GCA_036846065.1 Patescibacteria group bacterium
ACGCACGGAAAATCAACAACAACCGCACTTACGGGAAAACTTTTCGAGATGGGAGGCTTTGAACCGTCGGTCATTGTTGGTGCAGAGGTGCTAGGATGGGATCACAATCTTCTTAAGGGAGATAGTGATATATTCATCGTTGAGGCATGCGAGTATCGCAGGAGCATGATGAATCTTTCTCCTCAAACGATCGTGCTTACAAATATCGAACTCGATCATCCTGATTACTATGTCGACCTTGCTGATGTTAAACGTGCATTCAAGGAATACATCGCAAAACTCTCCGGCGAAGATCTACTGATCATCAATAACGATGACGCAAATATTCGCGATATTATTCGCGAATCTGATGCGATCATCGTGCGCTTCGGTGTCGGAGACGGCGCTGATCTTGTTGCACACAATATACGACAAACCAACACACTACAGACCTTCGAACTCACTTGGAAGGGAACGTTACTTGGTACTTTTGTGACCCCACTTCCTGGTCTCTATAATATTTACAACATCCTCGCATCAGTCGCCACTTATCTTGCCTATGGGGGGAGCCAAGACAGGATACAGAAGGTCCTTGATCTCTTCATTGGAGTTGGGCGACGATTCGAGGTGGTTGGGGAGTTAAGTGGAGCAACGATCATTTCAGATTATGCTCATCACCCTACTGCGCTCCATGCGGTAAGCGACGCTGCCCTCGCACGATATCAAGGGAAACGCATTCTTACCGTCTTTCGCCCACACCATCGCGAGCGCACAAAAAAACTCTTTACTGAATTTGTTCATACAATAGAACAGATCCCAAATATCGTACTTCTTGAGATCTATGATGTCGCAGGGCGAGAGGAGAGTGTTCCGGTAAGCTCAAAGGATATTATCGAGAAGATCGTCGAAAAGGATGACAAAAAAGACATTACTTATGCCGTTGATCTTACGCAGGCAGAAGAGATCATCCGTGAGCGTATAAAAGATTTCGATATTGTCCTTATTATCGGCGCAGGCGACGCAGATCAACTTGCGCAAAAGATCATTCAATCATAATTATTTCACATGAAAACCCACAAACTCGCTTTCGTTGACCTCGAAACAACAGGGCTTGTCCCATCTCGTCATGAGATCATTGAAATCGGCATTGTTATTGCAATCCAAGAGATGAACACGGATGGGCGACGAACATTACAGAGTGTTTCTGAGCATAATATACAACTCAAGGCGGAGCATATTGAAACAGCAGACCCAAAAGGCTTGGAGGTGAACAAGTATCACTCTCGCGACTGGAGTAAAGCAGTAGGACAAAAAGAGGGACTCATGCAAGCGCTTCAGATACTCGATGGATCAGTATTTGTTGCGCAAAATGTCGGATTTGATTGGGCATTTTTGCAAAGATCGGGTGATGAGCATGGAATCGATTTTGACGCGCACGTACATTACCACAAGCTCGATCTTGCATCGATGGTCTTTGGGAAGCTCTATCATGA
>DAIUCR010000007.1:21709-34487 GCA_036846065.1 Patescibacteria group bacterium
GGCTACGATGTTGTTGGAGTATTCATAAAAGTCTGGCAGGCTTCATTTTTGCCGTGCACATGGAGAGAAGAGCGACGTGACGCAATGCGCGCCGCGGCACATATTGGTATTCCTTTTCTCACTCTTGACCTTGAACAAGAATATAAAGATCGTGTCGTTGATTACATGATTCGTGAATATGAAGCAGGGAGAGTTCCAAACCCTGATGTTATGTGTAATAAACACGTAAAATTCGGTGGTTTTCTTGAGTTTGCAAAAGCGCACGGAGCAGACTTTGTTGCAACGGGACACTATGCACGAGTACAAGAGTCGGGCGGAAGCTATCACCTCTATACCGGAATAGATGAAGGAAAAGATCAATCGTATTTTCTTTGGACACTTACCCAAAAAGAACTCAAGCACATACTCTTTCCGGTTGGTCATCTTGCAAAACCAGAGGTGCGACTGCTTGCAGAGAAAATGGGTCTCCCCAATGCAGCAAAGAAAGATAGCCAAGGATTATGTTTTATGGGCCCCATAGATATGGCGGAATTTTTAAAACATTACATCACTTGCACCGCGGGATCAGTACTCGACGAAGAGGGAAATATGATCGGCAAACACCAGGGTGCGATGCTCTACACTATCGGACAACGGCATGGTTTTTCGACAGAAAAAGCAACTCCATCTGAGGATCCTTATTTTGTCATAAAGAAAGATATGCTCGCAAATACGATCACTGTTGCACATCGCACATCAAGACCCAAAGAACAAAAAAGTTTTACCGTAGAAGGAGTGAACGACATCACTGGCGCACTTGGAGGAGATACCTCGGGTATCGTAGCACAAACACGCTATCATGGAGAAAAATATCCCGTTGCGATCAAAAAAAACAATACAGATTCACGGCTTTTTCAGATTGAGCTGCTCTCGGAGGAACAGTATGTCGCGTCGGGTCAATCGATCGTATTTTACCAAGGAGAAGAATGTCTCGGCGGGGGAGTGATCTCTTAAAGATATGCACTTGTGGAGCATACGCTTACTCAGGTATGATGAGTGCATATGGACAAAAAAAGGCTACTTATCGATATTGCGATCATTGCGATCATCATACTGATCGGTATGCTTGTGTATTTAGCTGTACCTAAAAGCGCAGCAAGTCCCGAGGAGCAAGTGACAACCAACTTACCAACATCAAATGATACAAACATGCCAACAGATTCTGCTCAGTTAAATATTTCGGTTATCAAGGAAGGTGCTGGTGAGCCAGCAAAGAACGGTGATACACTTATCGTGCATTACACAGGAACACTCGAGGACGGAACAGTTTTTGATTCAAGCGTATCAAGAAAAGAACCATTTCCTGTTACTCTCGGAAAAGGGCAAGTTATCCCAGGATGGGAACTCGGACTATTGGGAATGAAGACTGGCGAGGAACGTCGTCTCGTCATTCCATCAGAACTTGCGTACGGCAAAGACGGAATTGGAGGAGTTATTCCAGGAAATGCAACATTGATATTTGATGTTCAATTACTTGAAATAAAATAGTTATTTCCTAAAAGTTATGACGAAATGGATAGCTGCTATTGTGCTCATCATCTCCGGATCCATTCTCGGATATCTTTACGTAGAGCTTAATAAAATAGAATCGAGTACAGCGCAATTACAACCCATAGAAGCAGAAAACGCGGTCCGAGTCGTGCACTCCTATAAAGATGGAGTACATCGTTACGCAGGACAGATCAAGCTTCCGCACTCATGTTACACCGTTTCGGCTGAGGCAGTGATTCCCTTTGAAGAACCATCAAAAGTAACAATTACGCTTGTGACAAAGGATAATCTACTAAGTGAAAAGATATGCTCAAGCATTCGCACACGTTATCCATTTGAGGTCATCGCAGATGCTCCGGAAGACGCTGTCGTCACCCTCACTCAAGATGGTGTCGTGCAACCGATCAAAATAATAGAAACGAATTGGCAAGATTCTTATAGCAGGCAGTACAATACGCTGATCGAAGAAATGCCAAAATAAACCCGCATGGAGCCGAGCTATATCATTAAATCATCAGGAGAACGTGAGTCATGGGATCCACGAAAACTCGAGCGTTCACTACGCGCAGCAAAAGCCGACGAGAGACTCGTGCAAGATATTGTTGCGCACGTAAAAAGAGACGCTCAAGATGGCATGAGTACACACGATATTTACGCGCATGCATTTGCGCTTCTCAAGCGACACAGTAGGCCTATTGCGGCACAATACAGCCTCAAGAGGGCGATCACACAACTCGGCCCATCAGGGTTTCCCTTTGAACGTTTTGTGGCTCAGATCCTCAAAGCGCAAGGATATCACACAAAAGTGGGAGTGATGGTGCGTGGCGTATGTGTTAGTCATGAAGTTGATGTGGTGGCAGAAAAAGATGACGAACGCATTCTCGTGGAAGCGAAATTTCATAATTCTCCCGACGTAAAATCTGATGTAAAGGTGTCACTGTATGTGCATGCCCGTTTTCAGGACATAAAGAAAAAATTTGAGGAAGAGGAAGGTGGAAAGCGATTCAATCGCGCATGGCTTATCACCAATACGAGTTTTACTACCGAAGCGATCAAGTATGGCACTTGTGCAGGACTCGCACTCACGGGGTGGAACTATCCTCGTGGTTACACACTCCAGGATATCGTCCAACGAACACAGACACATCCAGTCACTTGTCTCACGACACTTTCAAACGCGAACAAAGACCAACTCCTCAATCAAGGAATCGTACTCTGTAACGACATCCTTGCGAATACTCATATCCTCGAAAATATCGGAATGAACAGGGGGCGCATTACCGCAACATTAAATGAGATAAAGAATCTTTACGCACTCGACTAGAGCACTTTTTACACACGTAACCATTTTGTGTTCACGAAATATTATTGCGACTTCACTGTAGCAAGGTATAATATTCAACATATGGAATTACTTGCCTTACCCTACGTTGAAGTCGGAATACGAATGACGATAGCAATGTTACTCGGATTATTGGTCGGTGCAGAAAGGTCGCACGTTGGAAAAAGTGCGGGAATGCGTACATACGCTCTGGTTTCTTTGGGCGCTGCACTTTTTGTGCTTATTTCTGAAATGATCACAGCTAATTATCTTGCTTCGGGTATTTTTGACAAAACATCACTTGATCCAACACGCATTGCATCGCAACTCGTTGTTGGGATCGGATTCCTTGGTGCCGGAGTTATCTTTGTTCAACGCCAGGTGTTGACTGGACTCACAACCGCAGCCGGTCTTTGGGTTGTCGCTGGTGTTGGTGCAGCGTGCGGATATGGCCTCTATTTCATCGCAGCATATGCTACTTTTTTGACATTATTCATCTTTGAAGCGTTGTGGTATATCGAAGAGCGTTTCTTGCGCAAGGCAAAATCAGAAAGCGGGGTGGCAGTAAATAGAGAGATCGGAAAAGAAAGTGACGAATATGAAAATTAGAAAAGCAGTCATAGCTGTCGCAGGAAGCGGTACACGTTTCTTGCCTGCAACAAAGTCTCAACCCAAAGAGATGCTTCCCATCGTCGACAAACCGATCATCCAGTATGTTGTCGAAGAGATGGTTGCATCAGGAATAGAGGACATTATTCTTGTCACAAAGTGGGATAAAAAAACACTCGAAGATCACTTTGATCGTTCTTTTGAACTTGAGCATTCACTTGAAAATGCTGGAAAGAAAAAACTTCTTGAAGATATTCGGCGTATTTCTTCAATGGCAAATTTTATCTATGTTCGCCAAAAAGGTCCCTACGGGAATGGTACACCAATACTCTCTGCGGCAAGTATCATAAAAGATGAACCCTTTGTGTTTGCATGGGGAGACGATCTTGTACTCTCAAAAACCCCGTTCACAAAGCACCTTATAAAAAATTATGAAGAGCATGGCGCACCAGTCATTGGCGTACAAAAGGTCTCCAAACATCTTGTGAGTCGCTATGGGATCGTAAAGCTAAAGCCACGAACACGCGAGATGGAATTCGTTATTGAGAAGCCTTCACCGGAAAAGGCACCATCGCAGTTAGCTCAATTTGGACGCATGGTACTCACTCCGGAGATCGTAAAAATACTGCAAAAGACGAAGCTTGGAAAAGGGAATGAGCTTTGGGTTACGGATGCCATAAGTGAATACGTGAAAGAGGGTGGACGATTCATGGTTGAGGAAGTGAGTGATGGAAAATGGCTCACGACTGGCGATCCACTCAATTACCTGATCGCAACCGTTGATTACGCACTCGAACGCGACGATATCGGAGAAGATTTTCGTGCATACCTAAAGGGGCTCGCTCTCTAATAACATTCTATGGATATTATAATTTTTGTTGTACTCATGTCTCTTTCTGCTCTATTTGCAGGTTCAGAGACTGCGCTTTTTTCATTACGTGAAAGTCAGGTGCGCATGATGCAGAAAAATAAAGAAAGGAGCGCTCATGTCATCGCGAGGCTTAAAAATGACCCACATCGTCTTCTCGCAACACTGTTGTCGGGGAATACAATAGTGAACGTGACAATGGGGTCACTTGCAACAATGACCGCGATCGAATACTCCGACTCTATTGGTATTGGCGTAGCGACGGGTATTGCAACGATCGCAGTACTGCTCTTTGGTGAAATATTTCCAAAATCATTTGCAATAAGTCACAACAAACAAGTAGCACAGATGGTCGCCTATCCAATACTCCTTTGTTATCTCGCATTCTACCCATTTGCAAGTATTTTCGTGCTTATCGAGAAGTGGATCAAAAGAGCAACAAATACCCCGACACAAGGTGCGGTCACCGAAGAGGAAATACGTATCATGTCTGACCTTGGCCTTGAACACGGAGAGATCGATAGACAAGAACGTCAAATGATCGACAATATCTTTAACTTTGATGATATCCCTGTCGGCAGCATCATGACAAAGAAGGATTTTATCGACTCGCTTTCTGGTGATGTGCCAGTTACGCAGATCGCTTATTATGTTTCCCAATCAGGATTCTCGCGATTCCCTGTGTATGATGGAAATCCCAATAATTATATCGGTTACGTGCACACCAATGACGTCATGCGCGTACTCAACTCAGATAATCGAGATGAGGAATTGTCGCAATTCATTTCGCCACTTACGCGAGTTTCAGAAAAATTAAATATTCAAGAAGTCTTCCGCCTTATGACAAAAGATCGCTCACACATGTATCTCGTGCACAAAGAGGCTGACCCTGAGGAAGTGATCGGACTTGTGACAATGGAGGATATTCTTGAAGAGATCATGGGGGAGATAGAAGACGAAGGAGATAAGCGCGAAATTTCAGGTCAGAAGAACTGAGCTAGAATTACCTAAAAAAGCGTAGTATAATTCTCGTTAATGAAACTACTCATCAAATTATCTGGCGAAAGCTTAAGTGGGGGACAGAAAGAAGCACATAGTCAGTACAATGAACCAACCCTTGAGGGAATCGTTCGTGAGATCAAGATCCTCCAAGAAGCGGGACATTCTATTGCGCTCGTTGTTGGGGGAGGAAATCTCTTCCGTGGACAAGAACTCACGGGGAAGCTTTCTATCGAACGCCCCACAGCGGATTACATCGGAATGCTCGCAACAGTACAAAATGCGCTCGTGCTTCGAGACTACTTTGAATCAAAAGGGGTGGAAACACGCGTTTCATCCGCAATCGCTATGCCACAGATATGCGAGGGATATATTCCGCAAAAAGTGCAGCGGCACATGACGAAGGGTCGCGTAGTGATATTTGCCGCAGGACTTGGTGCACCTTATTTCACAACAGACTCAACATCAGTGCAGCGCGCCCTTGAGATGAAGATGGATATCCTTATCATGGCAAAAAATGGTGTCGATGGTCTCTATACAGCTGACCCCGAGACCGATTCGTCAGCAACACTTCTTCAAGAAGTCACGGCAAGTGAAGTACTAAAAAGAAATCTCAAGGCAGCCGATCAATCAGCTATCGCGCTTGCAAAAGAGCACGGTCTCACCATCAAAGTTGTTGGTGTTCAAGATATTTCGCGTGCACTTGAAGAAGGGGTCGGGTCTACGATAACACCAAAGTAACACAATATATGGAAACAGACATAGACTCAGCAGCAGAAATGCTCATGCAGGGTGGAGTTGGAGTCCTTGCCACAGATACACTCTATGGACTTGTCGGCTCAGCTCTTTCTTCAGAGACCATCGATCGCATCTACGAACTCAAGCAACGCAACCACACAAAACCACTCATCGTACTCATTGCGCAAATAGAAGATATTGAACAATTTGGTGTTGTGCTTTCAGAAAAACTCATCACGCAACTTGAGCAATATTGGCCAGGTCCATATTCTATTCTCCTACCAACCATCGATGATCAATTTGAATATCTCCATCGCGGCACCGATCATATTGCATTTCGTTTACCCGACAAATCTGAGCTCCTTGAAGTGCTCACACAGACGGGACCCCTCGTTGCACCCTCGGCAAACATGGAGGGGATGCCTCCTGCGCACACGATACAGGAAGCACGAAATTATTTCGGCACCGATGTTGATTTTTATGTTGATGAGGGGGAGCGCAAGAATAAAGCATCAACGCTTATCTCTTTTGATGGGGAAAACGTCGTGATCGAACGCGAGTAAAAGCAGATACTCATTAAAAAACCGCAGACAAATTTGTCTGCGGTGTATTCATTTTGCCGGACGAATGAACTGCAATATTTTTCCTGACTCGGCGGTCTTGTCGGGTAGCGCAAGTATCTCAGGCTCGTGCGCATTTTGCGATGCATCTTCGCGTGAGACTCGCAATCCCATCACTTGCTCAACATCATTACCATGCACGGCATAAATGAAATCAATGAATTCACGAAGTAACTCAGCATACTCACTGAATACCTGTGTAAAAAT
Organism: Patescibacteria group bacterium; assembly: GCA_036846065.1. Taxonomy (GTDB): domain Bacteria; phylum Patescibacteriota; class Minisyncoccia; order Phycocordibacterales; family UBA6899; genus MHLP01. The sequence goes on from DAIUCR010000007.1 coordinate 28,602, forward strand.
TATTCCGTTAAGCATTGATGATTCAAGCACATATGCGCGAGCATCGACGCCAACAAGGGCGATACTTGTCGAGAACATGAATTCTCCACGATAAGGCTCGTAACTGACAACAAAGTCTCGCGTCTTTGCAGAGATGACGTACGCATCGTGCGGAGCAAGTCTGCACTGCCTCCCGAACGGAGCAACAAAACGCTCGAGTGATGATATGGGATCAACGATGGTATCGGTAATTGAACCGCCAAACCATGTCATAACATCAAATCGACCACCATTCTCAAGAAGTACGATATGCGTATTACCTAAGGGGTTAGGGAGTGTACACGCAAAGAGACTGAGTGGTGAACTTTTTTGTAACGCACGAAATAATTCATCGATCCGGTAATGGATCTTCGTGTTACCCAATTGCATGCCGCGATATGCCATGATGGCCTCCCTGTCATTTAGATATTGACTATGCAAAAAACTCACGACCAACTCCGATGATATTCACCTGAGAGGCATGTTCCGTCTTTGTTATATAACATGAGTCACTATTGTCAAAGTTTTTCCTCACACCTTGCAACACTACGCTTTCTCGCTATAATTTCTCCATCATGCTTGATTCAAAAGAAATCCGTTCACGATTCCTAACTTTTTTCGAAAAGAGAGGACATGCGATCATACCCAGCGCCTCACTTGTTCCCGAGAATGACCCCTCGGTCCTTTTTAATACCGCAGGGATGCAACCACTTGTTCCGTATCTCCTCGGGGAACCACATCCGCAAGGTAAGCGCCTTGCAGACTCTCAAAAATGTGTCCGCACAGTTGATATTGATGAGATCGGAGATAATACTCACGCAACATTCTTTGAGATGCTCGGAAATTGGTCACTTGGAGACTATTTCAAAGAAGATGCCATTAAATGGAGCTATGAATTCCTTACGTCAAAAGATGATGGTCTCGAGCTTGATCCAGCTCGTTTATATATCACCGTTTTTGGTGGAAATACTGACGCCCCAAAGGATGACGAAGCGTACGCGATTTGGAAAGAATTATTTGCAAAAGACAGTGTGAGTGGTGAGCGTATCTATTTTATGACCGCAGATGCGAAAGGGAAGGAACCAAACTGGTGGAGCGCGGGTGATAATGGCCCATGTGGTCCTGACTCAGAGATGTTCTACGATGTCACGGGAAAGCTCACCGAAGGAATGAGTAAGGAAGAATACATGGCCGCAGACGACCGTCAGGAGGTCGTAGAGATATGGAATGATGTATTCATGGAGTATCTCAAGAAAGACGGAAAAGTCGTCGGGAAACTTGAGAAACAGAATGTTGATACGGGCTCAGGACTCGAGCGCATCACTATGGTCGTGCAAGGAAAAAGTAATATCTTTGAGACGGACTTACTCGCACCGCTCGTAAGTAAGATCGTTGAACTTGGGCTTTCGCAAGAGAAGCGCAAGCAACGTATTGTCGCTGATCATATTCGTACCGCAACATTTCTCATCGCTGACGGCGTGCGCCCATCGAACACTGATCAAGGTTACGTACTTCGTCGCCTTATTCGCCGCGCAGTTATTGCAACAGATCAAAAGAGCTTCACTCATGATGCAGTGACGATGCTTACTCAACTTATTAGTGACATCTACGGTGCACACTACAAGAATATTTTCTCAGAACTAGGAATAGTACGGACAGTAATGGCGGAGGAGATGATGAAATTCCAACACACCCTCGAGCAAGGCTTGAAGGAATTCTCAAAACACGCGCAAACAAACATACCTGGAAAAATAGCTTTTGACCTTTATCAAAGCTATGGTTTTCCGCTCGAGATCACAAAGGAACTCGCAGAAGAGCGTAGCGTGAGCGTTGACGAAACGGGCTTTCATGAAGAATTCAAAAAGCATCAGGAAATTTCTTCTGTCGGCTCAGAAAAAAAGTTCAAGGGTGGACTTGCTGACACGAGCGAGATGTCGGTCAAATATCATACCGCAACACACTTACTCCACGAAGCGCTGCGCCAAGTTCTTGGTGAGCACGTGCTTCAGAAGGGGTCAAACATCACCCCCGAACGATTACGTTTTGATTTTTCTCATGCAGAAAAAATGACTGATGAACAAAAAATAAAAGTGGAGGAAATAATAAACAACGTCATTACCAAAGGACTTCCCGTCACTCGCGAAGAAGTAAGCTACGATGAAGCGCGCCGACGTGGTGCGATCGGAGTCTTTGATGCAAAGTACGGAGACACAGTAAGTATCTACACCGTAGGGGAACCAGGGAAACGTGGCGAGGCAAAACTTTTCTCGCTCGAATTCTGCGGTGGCCCACACGTCAAAAACACGAACGAGCTCGGGAAATTCCGGATCGCAAAAGAAGAAGCGTGCTCTGCTGGAGTAAGACGCATTAAAGCAATACTCGAATAAGTATTTAAAGCTCCAACGTGTCAAGAATGCAACCCCTCTAAAATATCGCATTAAGCGGCACCTCCGAAATTAAGCACTGACTGTGGAGAACTTGTATATCTGAGGCAAGCGCAAGTATTCTTGATTGTGGTATAATTTTTTTATGGGATTTCTTTCGAGTAGTGGAAAGGGTGATCAGCAATACATTGCCATTTTTGATATTGGCTCCGGCTCCATCGGAGGTGCTTTTGTAAGTATTGAAAAAGGCAAAGTCCCGCAGATCATATTCAGTACAAGAAAAAATATTCCTTTTCAAGAAAAATTGAATTTTCAACGTTTTTTTGACTCAATGGTCAAAACCCTTGAAGAAATGTTCGTCGAGATGCAAAAAGCAAGCAACTCCATGAAGGTAACCAAGGTATTCTGCGTCCTTGCGTCTCCTTGGTATGCGTCGCAGACTCGACTCATACACTACGAACAAGCAACACCGTTCACCATCACCGAAAAAGGATTGAATAAACTCATAAACAAAGAGATCGAACTCTTTCGTGACTCAAATCTCTTTGCGCGCGCAAAGACAAGCGATGCATTGCCGGAAATAATGGAGTCAAAGAACATTCAAATGAAATTGAATGGATATGAAGTCCGTGAACCGCACGGAAAGCGTACCTCAAAGCTTGATATTGCGCTTTATATCAGCATGATTCCCGCAAACATACACAAGTCAATAGAGGAATCGATCGCGAAATTCTGGCACGTGGGAGCGGTGCATTTTTCTTCATTCTCATTCACTACATTTGATACCATTCGAGATATTTTCACTGATGAATCATCATTCCTCTTTATCGACATATCATCAGAGGTGACGGACATATCACTCGCAAAAGATAATGTTTTACTTGAATCTATATCATTTCCTGTTGGAAAAAACATGTTGATCCGAACCCTTGTCGAAGAAACAAAAACGACCCCAGCAGCTGCCGCATCCGAATTGACTATTTATCTTGAAGGGAAATGCACGAGGGATCACGCAAAACAAATGGAAGATATTCTCGAGGGAAGCACCAAAGAGTGGCGTGAGTTTCTCGAGAATGCACTTGCACAATTTGCATCCGAATTTCCAATTCCACGCACAATATTTTATACTGCAGATGATGACGTCGCGCAGTGGTTTGAAAAAGCCATGAGCGAAGTGAATTTTTCCCGTTTTTCGAAAGAAGAAAATTCATTCATCGTTCGTTCGCTCGGAAACGCCTTTCTTGGGAAATTCGTACAGATATCTGAGCCCAGTTTCCAAGACCCATTTCTTTCCATTGAAACGATATTTGCAAACAAATTTACATCATTAGTTAAATAAGAAGCATTATGGCAAAATACTTGATCCAAGACATCATTCCTCCGGAAAAAAAACATCGTGCAGCAAAAAAGAAGGCTCACGCAACCACGCCTGATGACAAAGAAGGTATCCATAATGTCGTTTCACACTTTGGGAGCAGTGAGGACTCAGTTATTCCTCATGAAGTGGTCGCTGAGGCGAACCAACTCATGCACAGTAGGCCAAAGGAGGTTATTCCCGAAAATCCGAGAATGATACTCGAGGAACACATTCATAATGATTCCGATGATGAGCTGGTGGAACAAAACGGCAGATCAAGCACCTATACACCAATGCCACCGAGTAACCCCACCCCGATAAAAGCACCTACTGTCGTAGATAATACACCACATTTCCCTGAATACAGCTCGAGTCATCGCATATTTGAGAATAATAACGGAAACAAATGGCTTCCATGGCTTGTTGGAGCAAGTATCATTGGCATCCTTGCGATCATCATACTCAACTTCTTTGGAGGAGCGACAATCACGATCATTCCAAAACATGACGCAATACCAATGGATCAAGAAATGACCGCATTCAAAAATCCACAGAACAATGAACTGCCTTATGCGATCATGAAAGTGACACTAAGCGAAACGCAGGAAGTTCCCGCAACAGGCACAAAAACAGTTACTGAAAAAGCATCGGGCCAGATCATTATCTTCAATCAACAGACCACAGCACAACGACTTATTCGTAATACGAGATTCGAGAGTCCAAAAGGAAAGATCTACCGTATCAATGAGTCGATCAATATACCAAAGGCGACCACAAAAAATGGCCAAGTAACACCGGGATCAGTGACCGTCACTGTATATGCAGATGAAGCAGGGCCAGATTACAATACTGAACCGACAGATTTTACGGTACCAGGACTCAAGGGGACACCACAGTTTGATAAAGTCTATGCACGTTCGAAGGGTGCAATTACGGGCGGCGCATCAGGAACACTCAAAACCGTCTCCGACCAAGACCTCAAACAAGCCGCGGATGAACTACGCATCGCACTTGAAACAAAATTGCGCATGAAAGCGCGAGCGGATCTTGCTCCGACGCAAATCGGATATGATAATGGCCTTGTTATCGAACTTCAAGATGCAATATTGTCTAGCGAAAAAGCTTCGGGTGAAGACAAGGCACTTGTCTCTCTTGAGGGAACAATTTATCTAGTCGCCTTTGACCGAGTAGAATTAAGCAAAGCGATCGAAAAAGCACTTATCCCAACTCCAACAGGGGAAACGGTGGCGATCAAAAATATCGATGCATTGTCGTTTGCAATGCCAACACACAAGGGAGAAGATCTTTGGAAAGATGAGAAGATAACTTTTTCGCTCAAAGGTACTCCCGAGCTCACATGGACAGTAAGTGAAGATATCATCATTGCTGACCTCCTTGGGCAGGCAAAGGAAGATTTCAATGAGATACTTGCAAAGTATCCAACGGTTGAGAGCGCAAAAGCAACATCACGTCCATTCTGGAAGAGTAAATTCCCCGAAGATCCAACAAAAATTACCATTAAAATAGCTGATGGAGCAGATGGTCGTGAGGCCAAATAAGAGTTACCCCCGTTTATTCCTTGACCAATTACACAAGCTCTGCTAATATTCTGAGCACCAATTTGACATGAGTGATGAGAATCAAAAGGAGCCGCTAATAATGGGAGTAATCACGGAGGCTCTCCCGAATACGCTATTTCGTGTTACCACGGAAGATGGACAAGCTATACTTGCCTATCTCTCTGGTAAAATGCGTATTCATCGCATCAAAGTGTTGGTCGGAGACAAAGTTGCCCTTGAGGATAATCCTTATGGTGGAAAACTCCGTATTGTTAAACGAATGTAATTAAGTTATACTATCAGCCACCTCGCAAGGGCTTTAAGAGTTCCTAGCGAGTGTTGTTTTTATCATAAATATATGCGCGTACGAGCATCAGTAAAAAAGATTTGTGCAAAATGTAAGTCTGTCCGTCGACACGGGGATCTTTATGTTATCTGTGCGAATCCGCGACATAAACAGAAACAGGGATAATTTCACGATCATGCGTATTCTTGGTATCACAGTTCCGGACAATAAACAGCTATGGGTAGGCCTCACGGTCTTCTATGGTATCGGCTTTTCAAAAGC
>DAIUCR010000007.1:34587-35893 GCA_036846065.1 Patescibacteria group bacterium
GGAAACGTCAGAAAGACGATGGGTAGCGGACGAAGAAAGCTTGAGAAGAAGTAGCCTTCTAATATTATCAATGTAAGCAACGCACAATGGGTAAGAAACGAATAGTCAAAAAATCAGGAGGAAACGTCGATCAGGGTCTTAAGGCCCGTTCGCTTTCACGTGTCCCAAGAAAAAAGATCGCTCATGGAGTCTTGAACATTCAGTCGACCTACAACAACACGATAGTTTCACTCGCCGACGGAGAGGGGCGTGTGCTTATGTGGTCAACATCTGGCTCACTCGGATTCAATGGTGCGAAGAAGGGAACTCCATTCGCTGCCGCAAAGATCGGTGAGTTGCTTGCAGAGAAGGCTCAATTGATGGGAATGAAATCTGTTGATGCCGTTGTGAAGGGCGTCGGAAGCGGCCGAGAGTCGGCGATTCGCGCATTCATCGCAAAGGGTGTTGAGATACATTCTATTAAAGACAAGACGCCTGTTCCTCACAACGGTCCTCGCGCAAAGAAGCCTCGCCGTATCTAATCCATAAACTGATTTCAATTTTAACAAACCATTATCATGTCTGAAGCAAAAGCAAAATGTAAAGTGTGTCGCCGTGCAGGAGAAAAACTCTTCCTCAAAGGAGAGAAGTGTTTTACCGCTAAGTGTATCTTCGAAAAGCGACCAACACCTCCAGGAAAGCCTCTTAATGAGCGCAAGCACCGCAGCAACATGACTGAATACGGAATTCAGCTTAAGGAGAAGCAGAAGATCCGAAATGTCTACGGTGTCTCAGAGAAGCAATTCAGCCGCTACGTCAAGGAGGCGAGTCAGGAAGCAGGTGCTCCCGTTGATCACCTTTTTGAAAAACTTGAGCGCAGACTTGATAACGTTGTGTATCGCCTTGGTCTTGCAAAGAGCCGCGCACAGTCACGCCAGATGGTCGCACACGGTCACTTCATGGTTGGAAAACACAAGCTCACTATTCCATCGTACCAAGTACGCGAGAATGATCTTGTTGCGATCCGTGAAGGAAGCCGTACTTCACCAGTATTCGCAGACGCAACGGAGACGATGACGAAGCATACAACACCAAGCTGGATCCAGGTAGATCCAAAGAAGTTGAATGCGACGATCAAAGGAACACCGAAATACGACAAGAACGAGCATGGTTTCAATTACCAAACAGTCATCGAGTTCTACAGCCGCTAGTGCAAGTAATGATATTTCATATATAATCAATTCAGTTTACCTTGTTATTAAGCCATAATTGTAATTCTCATGCCTGACTACAATGTCGCACTGCCATCAAAGCCAAAGCCAATTCG
>DAIUCR010000007.1:35993-40853 GCA_036846065.1 Patescibacteria group bacterium
ATCATTGGATTCAAAGAAGAGGAGCTCATTTCAGAGCAGACTCCATCAGAAGAATCAATGAAGGAGGATGAGATCGCTGAAGATGATTCTGTTGATACTGAATTCTTGAAGACTCGCATCGACTCACTCGACCTCTCGTCACGCACTCAAAACGCTCTTGCTTCAGCAAATATCCGTACAGTCGGTGGACTTGTGCGAAAGAATGAGCAGGACCTCCTTGAGATCGATGGCTTAGGAGAAAAAGGTTTACAAGAAATAAGACGTGCGCTTTCAAACTTTGGCGTAACGCTTAAACAATAAGAGTAATCAAAAAGTATTATGAGACACCACAACACCAACAAAAAATTCGGACGACAAGCAGGGGAGCGCCAGGCACTCATACGCTCTTTGGCGGTGTCTCTTATTACGCACGAAAAGATCGTCACAACAGAGACAAAAGCAAAATCGATCCGTCCGATCATTGAGAAGATGGTCACAACGGCACGTAACGCCGATATCGCTGCTGTTCGCCTCATTAAGGCACGCCTCGGAAACAACTCGAAGGCAACTGCAAAGCTCGTGAAGGAGATCGCTCCAAAATACAAAGAACGTGCTGGAGGCTACACAAGAATTACAAAGATGGGACCACGAAGCGGTAAGGGTGACGCAAGTCCGGTTGCAACCATCGAATTCATTTAATCGTCTAACCCAACACAAATACGCATATGGAACACATAATTGATGCAACAGGAAAGAAGCTCGGACGAGTCGCAAGTGAGGCGGCAAAGATTTTGTTGGGCAAAGACACCACAACAATGAAGAAGAATGCGGTACTCAATGTCACCGTCCGCGTCACAAACGCAAGCGCACTCGAGATCACTGAGAAGAAGAAGCTCCAGAAGACCTATCATAGCCATAGTGGTTACCTCGGTTCAGATCGCGCACTTACACTTAGTCACATCATCGACAAAAAGGGTTACGGTGAGGCACTCAAGCGCGCAGTTAAAGGAATGCTTCCAACGAATACACTACGCGATAAACGTTTAAAGCATTTAGTCATCGAAGAGTAATTATTATGACCACATCAACTACTACAACCAAAACAAAAAAGGCCTCAAAGTCAGACGCAGCCTATATTGAGGCTGTTGGCCGCCGAAAGACTGCGATCGCTCGCGTACGCGCAACTGCAAGTACGAAGAATTCTTTCACAGTAAACGACCGCCCGCTCGAGGAATACTTTGGAACACCTCAACTCCAAAAGATCGTCACATCACCAGTCGAGCGCGAAGGTTTTCCCGGTAAGTATGGAATAACTATCAAGGTTCTCGGTGGAGGTATTCATGCTCAAGCAGAAGCTATTCGCCACGGACTCTCACGCATCCTCGTAAAAGAAGACCCCGCAGAGAAGGGTGAGCTCAAAAAGCTCGGATTCCTCAAGAGAGACTCTCGCAAGGTTGAGCGTAAGCACTTTGGCCTCAAGAAGGCACGCAAGGCAAGTCAGTGGTCGAAGCGTTAATCAGAGACAAAGAAAACAACAAAAACGACCGCAGGTCGTTTTTGTTATCACAAAGAGAACCATTATCTTAAATATAGCTTTTTTGAAAGAAACGTTTTTTTTTGCTAAACTCAAGTACATATGGATGATAATAAAAAAACAGACACGAATGGAGATGAAAATGAGATCAATCTCGGCGGAGGAGTCGACATCGTTCAATCAGCAGAGTCTATTGACGATGTTGAGATTGAGTCGTACAATGATGATGTCCTCATAGAGGATGATCTCACTCCGCAAGATCAGATGAAAAAGCTTCGCGAAAAATTACGCGAATGCGTAAAAGAAAAGCAAGAATATCTTGATGGGTGGCAGAGATCTAAAGCTGACTTCATTAATTATCGAAAACGAGAAGAAGAAAGTAAGGGTGAATTCCTTAAATTCGCACGAGAAGGACTTATTACCGACCTCCTCCCTGCGCTCGAAAGTTTCCATATGGCATTTGCGAACAAAGAGGCATGGGGAAAGGTAGACCCATCATGGAGAACTGGTGTTGAATATATTCACACGCAGCTCATTCAGATCCTCGGAAGTCACGGACTCACCGAAATAAACCCGGTCAACGAGGAGTTCGATCCAACAATACACACCGCAGTCGGACACATTGAGACAGATGATAAAAGTAAATATCATAAAATAGGAGAAGTTCTCCAGCTCGGATATCGACTGAACGGAAAACTTATCAGTTCACCAAAAGTAAAGATATTTGGAGAAAAAGATGATTCAAATGTGACCTCTGACGAAAAATCTAAGTAGTAGTATTGTGTGGAATAAAAAATTTATTTCGTCACTATTAGTAAAAGTAATTGAAAACAACTATGGGAAAAATTCTTGGAATAGATCTTGGAACAACAAATTCGGCAATGGCCATCGTTGAGAGCGGCGAGCCGAAGATCATCGAAAATGTTGAAGGAGTACGCACTACGCCGTCGATCGTCGCTATTTCAAAGACGGGCGAGCGCCTTGTTGGTCTTTCTGCAAAAAGACAAGGGGTAACAAATCCAAAAAATACACTCTCTGAAATTAAGCGTCTCATCGGACACAGCTTTGAGGAAGATTCGGTACAGCGTGACAAGAAGATCATGCCATTCGCGATCGATCGAGAGGAAAATGGCGGCGTAAAGGTACAGATGGGTGATAAATGGTATCGCCCAGAAGAAATATCAGGAATGATGCTTGCGAAATTGAAGGCTGATGCGGAAGCAAAGCTTGGTGAAAAATTTGATGAAGCCATCATTACTGTTCCCGCATACTTCAATGACTCTCAGCGTCAGGCGACAAAAGATGCGGGAACTATCGCAGGCTTCAACGTGAGACGCATCATCAATGAACCTACCGCTGCAGCACTCGCATATGGATTTGATAAAAAGAAGAATGAGAAGATCGTCGTCTACGACTTTGGCGGTGGAACGTTTGACGTTTCCGTACTCGAAGTAGGGGATGATGTCATCGAAGTGAAATCAACTGATGGTGACAGCCACATGGGTGGTGGAGACATTGATCGAAAGATCATCAACTGGATCATTGCGGAATTCAAGAAGGAGTCCGGTATTGATATTTCCACCGACGTTCTTGCAATGCAGCGTCTCAAGGAAGCAGCAGAAAAAACAAAGCATGAACTTTCAACAACACTTGAATCAGAAATAAACATCCCGTTCATCACTTCTGACGCCGCAGGACCAAAGCATTTACTCATGAAAATGACTCGCGCAAAGCTTGAGGAGCTTGCAATGGAGTACATCGACCGCTCGATCGAGATCACAAAGCGCGCAATGGAAGCAGCTGGATTATCAGTGAGTGAAATCAATGAGATCTTACTAGTCGGAGGACAAACTCGTATGCCGATCATGATCTCACGAGTAAAGGAATTCTTCGGTAAAGAACCAAACAGAACGATCAATCCTGATGAGGTTGTTGCACTCGGTGCAGCGATCCAAGGAGGAATCCTTCAGGGAGACGTGAAGGACATCCTTCTTCTCGATGTGATCCCACTTTCGCTTGGTATTGAGACAATGGGGAGCGTCGCGACAAAATTGATCGAGCGTAACACAACAATTCCCGCATCGCGCTCACAAGTATTTTCTACAGCAGCAGACAACCAAACCTCCGTTGAAGTGCACGTTGTACAAGGAGAGCGTCCAATGGCAGCAGACAATAAATCACTCGGACGATTCATACTTGACGGCATACCACCAGCACCACGAGGAATGCCTCAAGTTGAAGTCACATTCGATGTTGACGCAAATGGCATCTTGAATGTTAAAGCAAAGGATAAGACAAGTGGAAAAGAGCAATCTATCCGCATTGAAGCGCGTTCATCACTTTCAAAGGAAGACATCGAGCGCATGAAGAATGATGCTGAAGCACACGCTGAAGAGGACAAGAAGAAGCAGGAGGAGGTGGAGATCAAGAATATTGCCGAAGCAATGATCTATACCGCAGAGAAATCTCTCCGCGACCAGGGCGATAAGGTACCCGCCGATATCAAGACTGATATTGAGGCAAAGGTCTCAGAACTCAAAAAGGTAAAAGACGGGGACGATGTTCCTGTAATCAAAAAAGCGACTGAGGAGCTTTCAGCAGCAACACAACACATCGGTGAAGCAATGGCGAAACAGCAAGCAGAAGCAGGAGCAACTCCTACTTCGGAAACACCAACTGATACTCCGCCTCATGATGAAAAACCAGGGGCAACTGGAACAGTCCACGACGTATAATAAAAAAAAGTCCCTCAGCATGAGGGACTTTTTGAGATAAAAGATCAGAGAAGTATTACGGAAAAGAAATTTGCAACGGTTGCTCCGAAAGGAGAGATACTTGATCCGCTTTTTCCAGAGTGTGATCGAATCGTGCGGGATAAAGGATCGCAGGTTTGACGTTCCAATTCTGCGAATGCATCAATATGCTGCCAATTTCTTTCTCAGGATGCACGAATGTTTCTGACTGGTGAGTACATTTACGCCAATCGTAACCTGAATCCAAAAAAGAACCATCGCCCGCTTCAATAATGAAACCATCTGTTGGCATACACCCTCCTCCTTCTTCTGGGACTTGACTATGAGGCATGATGACATTTATTTTTGAGATAGTCAATTATAAGTAAAATGTTATAATCACCCGATATGGCTAAAGACTATTACCAATTACTTGGAGTAACCAAAACCGCAACAAAAGAAGAGATCAAAAAAGCGTTCCACAAACTGGCGCACAAACACCACCCCGATAAGGCTGGGGGAGATGAGGCGCGCTTCAAAGAGATCAATGAGGCGTATCAAGTGCTTTCTGATGACCAAAAACGTAGACAATATGATACCTATGGTGACGCATTT
>DAIUCR010000008.1:0-8399 GCA_036846065.1 Patescibacteria group bacterium
GAAGGAATCTTTCGTAGATCTTTTGATCAATTACACTTTCCCAATGTTTTATCTTGGAAAAGGATATTGATTCAAATAATTACCTTTGTACAAGGTCGGACCTTGTATTGTGGGAAAAAACAAAGAACCCCTACTCTTCCGAGTAAGGGTTCTTTTTTTCAAGCGGAGTCCTTGGAATGCCCAGAGGTATGGATAGGAAAAACAAAACTCCCTCTCGTGAGAGAGGGAGTTTTGCGTAACCTAGGAAGATTTCCTTCCTGAATCTGCAGTACTACCGAGTAGCTAGCTTACGCTAATTACTTCGTGAGTGACTGAGTGTCAGTTGGGATGTTCTTCACGAGGTAATCATTGTTCCAGTCCATAGTAAGTTCACTGTGAGGTGAGCTTGACTCATCTGACCAGACGAATGTTGCTGTTGCACCAACTGATGCTGCGACTGCTGAGTTAACGAATCCAATGCCTGATGAAGCAATGTTTGTCGTCACTGATGCACCCGCGATCAAGCCTGTGCCACCAACAGTAGCCTTCAAGATGTAGGTCTTTGAGCCTGATACCTCCTGATCAGCTGCACCTGCAGTTGATGAAGCGGTAATCTTGCCTGCACCTGTGATCGAGAAGTCCAAACCAGTGATTGTCGTTCCAGACTCATCCGTAAGGATTGGGCCTGTCAGAGTAACCGTTCCGCTTGGAGTTGCTGTTGCGTAGTTCCAAACAATCTTGCGCCATGCGATCGTACCTCCTGCGTCAGCAGTGATAGTGATCTTTCCGATCGTCTGAAGTCCTGAAGCAAGAACAGATGATGGAAGTGCTGCGTTCGTAATTGTTGGCTTTGTCTTGTACGCGTACATTGCATTACCAGCGCGGTCTGTGCCGTCTGTAGACTCAACACCGTTTGAGTTGCGGTACTTGAATGAATCAAGTGTGACCCCAACATTTACTGATGTTGATGCAAAGCCTGTACCAATACCATCGAGATCTGCGTATGCATCAATAATCTTTGATGAGTTCAATGGAACTGACACCGTAAGACCCGTTGCTGCTGCAGATACACCGTTCATAGGCTGTGTTGCGATCGTTGTTCCACCATCCTTGAAGACGATGTTCTTGATCGCTGCTGCGTCAGCTGCTGATGCAACCTTTGCAGTGAGCTCAGTGATGGTGTATGCCTCATTCGATGTAGTGAACTTGAATGATGCTACCTTTGGCATTGAGTTTGCGACAACGAGTGCTGAAACTGGTGTTGATGCGTCAACTGCTGACGTGATCGATCCTGCTCCAACCGTGATTGTCTGACCCTGAACAGATGCTGAAGCAACTGCGTTACCTGATGCCTGTGATGTACCCGACATCGTGACTGTTGGGATAATAGTTGTGCTTGTTGCAATTGAACCAGAAAGAGTTGCGTATACAGCAACATTGAGTGTTGTGTTTGCTGCAACTGATTCACTGATTGACCACGATTGTGTTGCTGCTCCGGCTGACTTTGTTGTTGTGGTCTTTGAACCGTACACAACATAGACATTACTGAGATCTGTCTCAGTTACTGTTCCAGGAGTGAGATCAAGCGTAATTGTATCAAGGTTAATACCCTCTGTTGAGCCAGTCGTCAATCGGAAATCACCGATCTTGTAGGCCGTCTGAGGAACAACGGTTGTCTGGTTTGCGTATGCCGAGTACTTCGCAAGAGTAACTGAACCCGCTGCGACTGTAACCTGGTTTGCTGCAACTACCCCCGTACTTGTGTACTGGTAGGATGAACGACCATATACATTTGATGTTCCAGGGAGAGTTGTTACTTTGAGTGTGTCATTTGCCGCATACTGACCTCCTGCACCACTATTGTAAACATCTGCGCGAACCTCAAGTGTCACATCAGTTCCTGGCATAATCTCAAGTGATGAACCGAGATTAAATGTTGTTCCTGTTGTAACAATATCCTGAGTTGAACCGATTTGAACACCATTTGCAAAGATTGCTCCGTTGCGAAGTTTTCCAAGCACAGTTGTTGAAGCGTTCCAATCAAAACCAACCTTCAAGTTTTCAACCTTCATCTTCTCGCCTGCTGCGTGAAGAGTGTACTTTGCAAGTGTTACACCAGAACCCTGGAGAACCATATTGCCTGAAGGTGAATCAGTTGCCTTTGTGATCGTAAGAGCACCTGCGTTGATTGTTACAGCTGATGTTCCCTGAATTGCAGTGAATCCCGTACCAGTTGTTGGGCTGACTGCGATACCAAGCTGGCTGTCTGTCATCTCAACGTCGATCGCGCGGCGAAGTGAAAGCTGTACGTTGCGCGTTGAACCACCAACGATGTCTGCCATCACCTTTACTACGTGTGTACCCGACTTCACTACGACTGGAGTAGGGAGTGCGAATGTAACGTAGCGATTTGCATCAACCTTCTCAACTGCTGAACCAACAGCAACTCCATCGATCATGAGGCGGAAATTCTGTACATCATCTGTGCCTACAGAGCCGAGCTGCTGGAAGCGGATGCTTGAAAGATTTGCGTCACGTGAACCAATGCTGAGACTATTTTGCCACACAACGAAGTCATTCTGAGGATCGATTGCGCCAGAATTTGGCGAGAACGAACTCGTGAAATTTGCCGTCGTCATGGTGATGTTTGTTCCATCAGCCATTGTGTGCTGTGCGCCAGAAACTGGAAGACCAGTGACCGTGCCTGCATCTGTCGTGACCTCAGTAAGCATAACGCCCACAGTCTGACCACTCATCGAGCTTGCAACGTCTGCACGAACTGCAACTGCTACTGAGCCACCTGCTGGGATCGTTACGAGACCTGCTGTGTCAGTGAATGAGATCATTCCTGTTGCGATCGATGCTGAGTCAGTCAAGCGAGCGGATCCCTGATAGAGATAGACATTGTTCAATGTCGAATCTGAAGAGATGCCCGTGCGCTGAAACTTCATCATCGTTACCTTTGCTGCTGCGCTACCTGCGTTCGTCAACTTGAAGACCGCGAGTGTTGCAACACCTTGTGGTGAGATGAGCGTTGATGCTGCTGGTGAAGTTGTATCAAGTGTTGCTGATACTCCTGTGCCAGTTGTCGTTGTTGTCGTCGTTGTTGTTGACGATGTTGACGAGCATGCCTTGTTCAACTCTGCACGAGTCGATGCACCAACGAAACCTGTACCTGCGGTCAAACCGTTTGGTGTGAGGATTGCTGCTGCGTTCTTCTCCTGGAACTTAATGACTGCTGCCTTGGTGAGTCCACCGAAGTAGCTTGTCTCATTTCCCTTCGAGCCTGAACCTGATGCTGATACCTGAGTATCTGCACTTGCGTTCAAAACCTTCTGGAGTGCCATAACTTCAGCATCAGTCATACCCATCTTCAAGTTCTTTGTGAATGAAGCGGTGCATGATGATGATGTTGTTGTCGTTGTTGTCTGTGCAGCCTGAAGAGCTGACACCTGAGCAAGCAACGCATTGATCTGCGCTGTGAGTTCTTCAACTGTTGCTGCTGATGCGACTGAAGGTCCCATCATCATGACAGCAGTTGCGATTCCCACGATTCCGGAAATCGCTTTCGCGGTTTTCGAATTCTTGAAATTCATCATATAATTCTGCTTTTAAATTTCGTTCGTTGCCGAACGTTTTTACTAATAACTTTTCTAATAATCACGGTAGAAGGATTCGCGCGCTAAGTTTGTTCCGCAAGAAACAATGCCTATCGCGACTGGCATCATCTTCCACGTCGTGCACATTCTTTCGAATGACATGAGTGAAGAATACTGCCGTTACTGATCGTTCATTGATAAACGAATAGACAGCATCCGTACTTCCGATTCGGAATTACATCTAACTCTGCTATTCAATTTTCAATGAGCTATCCGTTATATGGCTTTCCCCCATATGCGAATCATCCGAAGATGACTGCACATCGCGTCGTGTCTCTGCACAAACATACAAAAACAGAAACACTCTGCTCACGAAAGCACAATATCATTATAGTATCTCTTCAATCACCAACCAAACAAATGAGAGGGATCGAATGTGGATAACACGCTGAAGAGAAACGAGTTCTCTACGAGCACGCACCTACTGAAATACGTCACTACTCTTTCGAGTAACGATGGTGGCATAATACCTTTGCACACAAGGAGCGTCAAACACTTTTCACCTCCATAAAAAGACTCTATTTATATAGAACAGACTCTCAAGGACACAGTGCTTTCACTCCCCTCCTTTATTCCATTCCATAAATGAATAAAGCTGAGTAGCCACAAAGGTACATCAAAAAGACAACAATGAAATACTCATTGTTGTCTTTTATAAAATGTCCTTTATTTCCCATTTTCACTATCCACAGCGAGTGTCTATTTATTCGCTACTTAAGGAGTATGTCGACCAGCGCCGCTCTCCGTGTTTTTCAAGGATTCCTTCTTCCACCATAGCGAGGAGTTCACGCTGTATGGTCTTCTCGCTCACGCTTGGAATACTCTTGGTGATGTCTTTTACTGTGAGGTGTGATTTCTGCTTGATGAGTGCGAGAATGATCTTCCTTCTGTCATCACGCACCACAAGAGTACTTCCGATCTCTGATCGCTCTCGCTCAAGAGATCTAGGTCGAACGACGTCAGTGCGTGCGTGGGTTATCGCATCGCGAAGTGTTACCACTGGTCTTACAACAGGCTTCACTTCTGAAAGACGCTCAACATGAAGAAGTGGCCGCTCTCCCTTCGCCATGGATATCTCTTCTCTCTTCCCTCCCGTCATTGGCACAACCGGTGCAAGTGGTGTCGTATTCACATGCTCCACCCTTGAGACCGGAGTCTCGGGGGCGCGGATTTCTTTCGCTTCCCCCACCACACGAAGCGGAGTGACGGTGTGTGCGGAAGGAGGCACTATTTTCTTAGTATGACCTTCTTCCTTTTGCGCGACGCCGTCGTTATGTACGCCCGATGAAAGTTCATCAACGTGCGGAACATTAAAGAACGACTCCGTTAAGACAACTCGACCTTGCTCATAAGTGCGATTCCACTCCGCCTCAACGTCACGTCGCAATCCCATATACTCTTTCTTAAGGACGGTTGCGTTCATCTCACTTAAGAGTCGTGTTGATTGTGCAATATCGAGAAAGGAAACGATCTGCTCAATCTTCTTCATTACCTGACGGAGGTCAGTAATGCGCGCACTCGCTTTATCTGTGGAGCCGACAGTAATGTCCGATAGGATATTTACCCCTGTCTCGCGCATTGTCCATTTCATTGGTTCTTTATCGGACATGATGTCCGATACCAAATAAAGCGCAGTGGTGAGCTTCTCTGCCTTACTCATAATATAGCCAAAGCCATTTGCCTTGCTGTTGTTTTGCTGTCCTTCCGCATGATGTCTGTTATGCTCTGCGCGGACGTAATTGTTGTCTTTTTTCTGCTCCATAGTTTAGAGTGTCTTTAAGTTGTCCTTATATAATATCACAATTCCGAGAAAAGTCAAACCCCTGTCCTCATGATGTCCGTGAGTGGGGTGGTGGGGTACGTTTGATGTCTATGATACTCGCGCACACCAAAATGTCCAATAGTGTCTCTTTGATGCACCAAGCACACGCACTACTCACTGGGGATAACTTATTCTCATGATAGGATTAAGAGCCTGTCCACCATCTCACCGCAAAATAAGAAACGAACACAATGCTCGTCACCCAAAACAAGAAAATTTTCGCTACAAAACTTCGCTTCGCGCTCTCCGTATCTCGATACGAATTGCGCTCCATCTTGTTTTTCGCGGAAAATTTTCTTGTTTTGGGCAGACGTGAGATAATGGGCAGACTCTAAAATCTCTATGGCAAAAAAGCGTAAAAAAACACAAACAAAAGAAGAGCGTGTATCACGAGTGGAGCAGGAAGAAAGATCGGGGTTCTGGGCGGGACTTCGCGACGAAACACGCAACTCTATTATTGGAATTTCTTTTATCATCCTTGCACTCCTTCTTCTCATGGCAGCAGTCGGGAGTGGCGGGTATCTCGGGGGGAAGATCTATGAATTCATCCACTTCCTTTTTGGCATCGGATACTACATACTCCCCACCCTCTTCATTCTTCTTAGTGTGAATTTCTTTCGCGCAAAGGAGCAGAGCATCGGGGGTGCTGCACTCATCGCTGGTCCATTCTTTATCCTCTCCGCACTCGGTCTTCTTGCACTCGCGAGTCGCGTCGATCTCACTTTGGGTCTTGGAGGATTCGTCGGATACTATGTCATGAGTCCACTCGCGTTCCTCTTTGCACCCGCACTCACCGCGATCATCCTTTCTGCGGTGTTCGTTATTGCAATACTCATTCTTTTTGATACGCCACTTCATCTCGGATTTATTCTTTCATTCCTTAAACTATTCAAGCCGAAGACACGCGAAGAATATTCTGAAATTGAAGGAGACGAGGTTAAAGAGATCCCCGAGGAAGAACCTCTTCCTGCGCCAGTAGAAGCACCCCTACCCGAACCAGAAGTAAAAGAAGAAAAACCGTCACTCTTGTCGAAAGTACTGAAAGGAGACAAAAAGAGTAAGGAAGAAGAGATCACTCCGTTTCAATTCAATTCAACACTCCATACTGAATACACTCCTCCCCCACTCTCACTTCTCGCGAACGATAAAGGGAAGCCGGGGTATGGAGACATCAAGTCGAACTCGAACATCATCAAACGCACGTTCCAGAACTTTGGTATCCACGTCGAGATGGATGAGATATCGGTCGGGCCTTCGATCACGCGTTATGCACTCAAGCCTGCAGAAGGTATTCGCCTTTCGAAGATCACCACACTTCAGCACGACCTTGAGCTTGCGCTCGCTGCAGCGCCCATTCGTATCGAGGCACCAATCCCCGGTAAATCACTCGTGGGCATTGAGATACCAAATACCGTAAAGTCTACCGTTGGCCTTGGGACACTCCTCGCAGAAGAAGAATGGAAGGCAAACCCAAACCCACTATTCATTCCACTCGGAAAGGGCATATCCGGACTTGCGCGCTTTATGAACATTGCAAAAATGCCACACGCCTTGGTTGCTGGTACAACTGGCTCAGGAAAGTCCGTCGCCATACACACGATCATTACCTCTCTATTATATAGAAACTCCCCAGAGCAACTGCGGCTCATCATGGTGGACCCAAAGCGCGTCGAGCTCACTCTTTATAATGGTATCCCCCACCTTCTCACCCCAGTAGTTACGGAAGCGAAGAAAGCCATCCTTACACTCAAGTGGGCGGCAAAAGAAATGGATCGACGCTATGATGTACTTCAGGAGGAAAAGTGCCGCGACATCGGGTCATATCACAAGAACATCCTTCAGCCTGCGCTCGAGAAATATGAAAAACAGAAGGCGGCAGGAAAATTCACGGAAGGAGCAGAGCCCGAGCTTCCGGAACTGATGCCATATATTGTTGTTGTCATCGACGAGTTAGCAGACATCATGGGAGCGTATCCACGAGAGCTTGAGAGCGCGATCGTCCGATTGGCGCAGATGAGCCGTGCCGTCGGTATCCACCTTATTCTCTCCACGCAGCGCCCATCAGTAAACGTCATCACGGGACTCATTAAGGCAAATGTGCCTACGCGTATTGCACTTCAAGTCGCATCAAACACCGACTCTCGCACCATCTTGGACATGGGTGGCGCAGAAAACTTGCTTGGTGCGGGTGATATGCTCTATCTTTCTTCGGAAATGCCTAAGCCTATTCGTCTTCAGTCGGCATTCATCTCAGAGAATGAGGTGAAAGGTGTCGTGAAGTTCCTCAAGGATCATTATGAAGGAACACTCGGAGATGAACTCAATCTTTCCACTTCAGATAATAAGAATTCACAATTTGGTGCAATTCCCGATGATGTCTTTACGGGAGGAGATGACGGTGACGATGATGATAAGTATGAGGAGGCAAAAGAGCTCGTGATCTCGACAAAAAAGGCCTCAACGTCATATTTGCAACGTAAGCTTGGCGTAGGATACGCACGCGCTGCACGACTTATGGATATTCTCGAGGAGCGTGGTGTCGTCGGCCCGGGCGATGGCGCAAAACAACGCGAAGTCCTCATGAAGGATGACGGGAAAAGCGAGGGATTTGGAAGAGAGGAGGACTAGCGCAATAAAAACCCTTACCTCCCCATCCAAGGGTACCCCTTGGATAAAACCAGAAAAAGAAAAACCGCCTTTATCGGCGGTTTTTTGCTCCTCTCATGACTTTCTTTGCACGTAATTGTTGTTTTCGTTTTTTGCTCGCACGCATTACCGCCTTATTTCCGCCCCTCCCCCTTCTTAAAAAGGGTGCATCCTTTTTTGCGACGCTCCCAATGGCGAGTGGTAGCGATATTGGCATATGATGAGACAATGTGAGTGCAAAGATCGCTCCGAGGAGCATTCTGCTTCGAAAGACCATATGTTCTCCTCTCCTT
>DAIUCR010000008.1:8499-14011 GCA_036846065.1 Patescibacteria group bacterium
AAAGATCGCTCCGAGGAGCATTCTGCTTCGAAAGACCATATGTTCTCCTCTCCTTGTTGTTTCTTCCCACACACTACCCCACTAAGCCAAAGAGTCAAATTTGAAACTATCCAAATGACTCACATTGAATGGATGCTTAGGGGGGTACCCTAGGCATTTGGGTATTGTTTAGTCGATGATATTTCTTTTATACCTATTCCGCACAGAGTAGGTGGTAAGCTATATAAATAGAGAGAATATGATATACATAGTCTATGTATTGGACACTTAAACGCATGCTTGCCTGGGGAGGAATCTCTCTTGTTGTCACTATTATCGTTATATACGCGTATGTTCAAGCACGGGCACTCATTGAGGGGCCGAAGATCGTTCTTGAGTCCCCCACCCTTCAAACCTCGACCTCGACACTGATTCAGGTGCGGGGTCACATTAAGAACGCAAAAGTAACAACCCTCCAAGGGCGATCAATCTTCATTGACACAAAAGGCTACTTCAACGAAAAATTGTTACTCTCCGAAGGCTATAATATAATTGTACTCACGGCAGCCGATGCACAGGGTCGCATAGAGAGGAAAACATTTGAGGTGGTGTACGAAAATCCCACCTCCCTCGTTGCAACAACTTCTGTCTCGGAGTCACAAGACGCAACAAAAATAGATGATGTTATTCAATAATTAATATATTCATGGCAGGTTTTGCAAAAAAAGAGAAGAAAGAAAAGAAGGTCGTCGGAGATGGCACCACATCGAATATCGAAGCGACGATCAAATCCATTCAGACAAAATTCGGAGAAAGCGCCATCATGAAACTTGGCGATTCGCCGAAGGTGAACATCGAAGCAGTGTCGACGGGCTCTATCGGACTCGACCACGCGCTTGGCATCGGAGGACTTCCTCGCGGACGCATCATCGAAATATTTGGACCCGAGTCATCAGGAAAGACGACGCTCGCACTCCACGCCATCGCGGAAGCACAAAAGAAGGACGGTATCTGTGCATTCATTGACGCAGAACATGCTCTCGATCCTGAGTATGCAAAGAAGCTCGGCGTGAAGATCGACCAATTACTTCTCTCACAGCCAGACACGGGCGAGCAAGCACTTGAGATCGTTGAATCACTTGTGCGCTCAGGAAATCTCGACGTTATCGTCATTGACTCTGTTGCAGCACTCACACCAAAAGACGAGATCGAAGGCGACATGGGAGCACAACATGTTGGAAAGCAGGCACGCCTCATGTCACAGGCACTCCGCAAGTTGACGGCTATCGTATCGAAGACGAAAACGATCGTGATCTTCATCAATCAGATCCGTATGCAGATCGGTGTCATGTTCGGCAACCCCGAGACCACCCCAGGAGGAAAGGCACTCAAATTCTATACTTCAGTACGTATCGACATCCGCAAGATCGCACAGATCAAAAAAGGTGAAGATGTTATTGGTAGTCGCACACGCGCAAAGGTTGTCAAAAATAAAGTTGCTCCACCTTTCAGACAAGCAGAGTTCGACCTCGTCTACAACGAAGGAATCTCTCGTGAAAGTGAGATGCTCTCATTTGGAGAAAAATATGACATCATCCAAAAATCAGGCTCCTCATATTCATACACCCCCCTCGCAGGCGGTGAAGTAATAAAGATCGGTCGAGGATACGATTCCGCACGCCTTTTCTTGAAGGAAAACAAAGCGGTCGCAAAAGAGATCCGTAAGACCATTGAGAAGAAACTTCGCGAAGACGACTCCTTTGGTGTTGTTGGCGGAGAATCCGCAAACGAAGCTGAATAATTCGCAATAATAAAAAACACCCTCATACTCGAATGTGTGAGGGTGTTTTTGTTATTACGCCTTTATATATAGAAGTGTCCCCTGCGATGAATGATGTCCATAAAGAGCCACGTAGCCATAGCAAGAACGCCGAGCAAGAGGAAGGGTGTCACACTCTCAGAATGCATCACTGCGCCACGGGCGAACGTAAGACTGCTTCCGATATCTGTTAATCGAGGAGCATTCGCAATGACATTACTATATGAAATATATTCAGTTGAGCGCCAGAAGAGTATACCCGCAATGACTGTCTTTAAAAGGATCGGGTGAAGTACAAGACGTATCATCCATACAAGATAGATACGACGCATGATGCGCTTCGTGAGCTGTGTATTTGTATGAGTAGTTTGTGTTTCCATATTGATCACACCTTCTGTTCGCCGAGTAATTTTTGAAATTCGCGTTTTGCGCGATAGATCTTCGTCTTTATCGCAGAAACCGTTGTCCCCTCCATTTCCGCTATTTCCTTTTGCGAATATTCATCCATGAAATGCAGTCGGAGCGGGCGGGCAAGCTGTGCGGGCATACGCGCAAGGAATGAAGCAACATAATCACGCATCATATCTTCATGAGAGTAATTTGCGGGATCAGGAAGTGCTTCATAGAATTCTGGCTCAATATCCGCATGAAGTATCCCCTTCTTCTTTAACTTCTGATAATGCGTAAAAGTCGTATTCATGAGAATCTTGTAGCCCCACGACTTGAATGATGCCCCTTCTTGCGGAGTAAAGCGTCGTGCGTTGAAATAGATCTTTGTAAATGTTTCCTGCACAATATCCTCCGCTTCTTCACGACTACGCACAACACTCTCCGCCTTACGCATGAAGGCATCCTGATAACGCTCGACAAGTACTGCGAAGAGGCTCGGGTGCACAAGAGAGCGCTCCAGAATGACCTCATCAGGAAGTGTATTTGATGATTGTGTTTCTTCGTCGAGTAACATGAGTTAGGCAATCAGAGACCCCGCACCACTTCGAGTACTTCCAATCTCTAATCGCTATCGCTCAAGAGATTTAGGTCGTTCCTCTTTCAGCTCTAAGAGTCCATCCTCAAGTGTGACCGTCGGCTCCCAACCAAGGAGCGTCTTTGCACGAGAGCGATCTGCGAGCGTGTGGCGGGGTTCTTTTCTTGCTTCAATGTATTCTATACGCCCTCCGATGAGTTCCGCAAGTTTGTTCATTGAGACATTCCTTCCGCTACCGATATTGATCGCCTCACCCCTCCCCACGCGATCACTTTGTGCAGCAAGAATATTTGCACGCACAACATCACGGACATGAGTAAAATCACGTGTTTGTTCACCATCTCCGGTTATGGTGAGTGGTGAACCCTCGTTCTTTTGCTTTAAGAATTTTCCAATAACAAGCGCATATGGTCCCTCAGGATCCAAGCGTGATCCATAGACATTGAAATACCGCAATGACACGGTTGAAAGTCCGTAGACTTCAGAAAACACACGTGCATATTCTTCACCAATATATTTTTGGAGACCATACGGAGAGACGGGTGAAGGGCGAAAGTCTTCTTGAAGTGGAAGTGTCTCTTGATCACCATATGCCGAACTTGATGCGGAATAGACAACACGCTTCACTCCACCATTCTTTGATGCGAGTAGCACATTCAGCGTTCCCGTTGCATTCACGCCATGCGTCTCAAGCGGCTCATCAATAGAGAATTGCACGCGAGGGAGCGCCGCAAGATGAAAGACATGATCAGCGCCACGTATAACAGGAAAGATATCATCGTAATTGCGAATATCAACAACATGAAGACGTGCGGGGGGAGGCACATGTTCCCTTTTCCCTGAGATAAGATTGTCGATCACATCAACATCCCAGCCCTCCCCAAGAAGGGCGTCGACCAAATGCCCACCAATAAACCCCGCTCCACCAACGACAACCGCACGTGCTTGTGTTTTCATGTACAGTAGAACGAAAAATACTCGAAAGAAGTAGCACATTCATAAAATAAGAGACAAAAAGCATCTCCCCTCGACAAATGCCATAATCTGGCTTAAAATAGCCACATTATGTTGAATTATAGTGAAATATTACCCCGCAAGGTTATTCTTATTGATGATGAGCCGTTTGAAGTTATTTCCGCACACGTGTTCCAGAAACAAAAGTCACGTCCAGTCAATCATACAAAAGTAAAGAACCTTCTAACGGGAAGCGTAAAGGAGGTTGTCTTTCACCAGCAAGACAAAGTAGATGAAGCAGACATGGGCAGCAAGCAGGTGAAATTCCTTTTTGAAAACAAGGGTGAATTCTGGTTCTGCGATGCAAAAGATCCGAGTGATCGCTTTCAGCTCGATCATGAGCACACTGGTGACAGCATTCAGTTCATCAAGCCAAACACACTTATTGATGCAACAACCTTTAATGACGACATTATCGGACTCCGCTACCCTATCAAGGTTGAACTCAAGGTCAAAGAAGCTCCTCCTGCTGTGAAGGGCAACACCTCCGGGAATGCACTCAAGGCAGTCATCCTCGAAACAGGTGCAACAGTCTATGTGCCGATGTTCATCAACGAAGGAGATATCATCCGCATCAATACTGATACTGGTGAATATACCGAGCGCGTCGAGAAAGCCTAGCCCTAAGTAGTATTTTGGCACATTACTTTGTCGTCTGCACAAAAAACTCTGTCACAATAGCATTAACTATTGCTCCAGAGATTTTTTATTTGTCTCCTCGTACTGTAACCAAAATAACTACTTAGTCTTAGAAAGAACACCTGGCTTTGCCTCGCACTATACGAAAAATCTTTTGCAGTTATTTACCTAGGACCGTCCTAGGTAAAAGAAAAACCCCCGCGATTGCGGGGGTTTTTATTGTGCTCAATAATGATCATCTGTAACACGAACAAAGCCTGGAGTTGGTGCAAACTTCCCAAATCCAAGAAAAAACCAGAGCAATATACGTTGCGTGATCAATGGAAATTCTTTGAAGGTCGCTCCGCGTGATGGCAAGCAAATGAGAATGAAGAATGTGTAAGAGATCGGCCAAGCAATTGCCATCACACAAAGGAGCAGAAATCGAATCTCTCCAAGCATACGTGGAATAACATGAAATACATCGAGAATGTCCTCAGAATCATCAAGAACGTTTCCAACATTTTCTTCATACATTGCGACCGTAAGAAGAACGTATGAAAGGAAGGTGCCTATCACAAAAACTCCATAGATGACGACCAGAAGAATGCTTAACGCTGACATCACTACTCCTCTATTTAAAGTTCTTCTCAAAAACTACCACATAAACAAAAAACATCCAGCAATGGATGTTTTTATTAGTTTTTCAAAACAAGATGGATGGCGAAGTCTTGCACTGAGCTGATGTTCGGAAGACGTATTCGTATACGTCGACCGGATTCTGTGAGGGAAAGACGAGTCAGGCGCTTGTTTTGGAAAAACTAAGCGGCGATGTAAGGGAGGAATCCCATAAACCTTGCACGCTTGACGGCAACGGCGAGTGCGCGCTGCTGCTTTGCAGTGAGATTCGAGCGCTTGCGATGTACAACCTGCCCTGGAGGAGTAATGAACATGCGCAATAGATCGACATCTTTGTAGTCGATATGCTTGATGTTATTTGCTGAAAGATAGTCTTGTTTCTTTTTCATATGCATGTAGTAAATTAAAATGGGATGTCGTCAGGATTAATGTCTTCGTCAGGATACTCAATGGTGTCC
>DAIUCR010000008.1:14111-18790 GCA_036846065.1 Patescibacteria group bacterium
TTAAAATGGGATGTCGTCAGGATTAATGTCTTCGTCAGGATACTCAATGGTGTCCATTTCCGGAGCGGATGCGCTTGGTGATTTTGGCTTTGCTGCTCCAGCTCCGCTACTTGGCTCACCTCCCCCGACTGCGCCACCTGCTTTTGGTCCAAACTGGATACGATCGGCGATGACTTCGGTGCGGTATTTCTTTGTGCCATCTTTATCATCCCAGCTGCGTGTCTGCATTCTTCCTTCAACAAAAACACCTGAACCCTTGCGAAGATACTGAGAGACGGTTTCTGCCTGGCGACCAAAGACAACAACATTGTGATAATCGGTCGATTCCTGACGAGCACCATTCTTGTCTTTAAAGACACGATTTGTCGCAACAGAGAACTGTGTCACCGCGGTACCATTCGGGAGAGATCGCATTTCTGGGTCTCTCGTCAGATTACCGTAAATGAGTGCCTTGTTGATATACATAAGGATCAGAACTAGCTAATGACAAGCTCTTCGATGGTCTTATCAAGCTCTTCTTCGGTCATTGGAGTCTCTTCTACTTTCTCCTCAACAACGCGAGTCTCCTCTCCGCGCTTCTGTGCGAACATCTTCTTTGGAGCCATTGTGCTCTCACGAACCGTCTTCACAAGAATAAAGCGCAAGATATTGTCATCCTTCTTGATCTCGAGATCGATAGCCTTTGCGCCCTTTGGCTCAACTTCAAACTTCATCCAGCCGAAATATGATGCGTGATATGTTGCGCGCTTATTTGATGCAACTTTTACCATTGGGTACATGAGTTCCATGTGCTTTGGGTACTCGTCTGCGATCATCTTTCCTCCTTGCGCCTCAATAACATCACGAATTGCTGTGACGCGAGCACCAAGATCGTCTTCGGCAATAGTTGGAATGATATGAAAACCGACCTCATATACTTGAGGGTCCTTTCCGATATCTTCAATATTTATCTCCTTGTTTTCCATAGATAGGGGCATACTAGCAGAGCATGTAAAAAATGTAAAGACATAGCCTCATTAATGTCCTATTTTTGCCTAATTTTAGGTATTTTCCCTATTTGACAGGGGTTAATCGTGCTCGTATGCTTGATGCAGTGAAGTAGCGTACGTTAAAGAAGGCGGTATAAACATGCTTCAAGATGCGAAAGAAGATGTTCTCTGCAACCTGTCGGAGGCAACGGGACGCAACATTTCCCTTGTTAACCTTGGAACACTTCAGGCGGGTTCGCTCGTTCAGGTGACGACCGAATCGGGTAGTATCTATCTTCTTGAGATCATCCACGAACGGAGTGAATGGGTATATTTTGCTCGTTACACCCACAAGAATCTACGGAGATCAGGAAGATATTTTGGCAAACAAAAACTTGGGTCACTTATGGTCGCGATCGGAGAAACACTAACTCACGACGACATGACCACGAAACCGGTCACAAAAATCACACTCCTCTGCGAGTGAAAGAGTATTCATAACAATGGATACTCTTTTTTATTTACGAGTTAGGGCGGAAAGCCTACTTCTCCGAGTATTTTACGGAAGGTGAAACACCTACCCCCGTCAGCACAAATGAGGACCCCGACACAGTGCTTAGTGTCCCCACCGCCGCAGCAGCACCTGTTACGGTTGGATTAAATGCGATAGTGAACGTATGAGAAGTGTTCGGAGCAAGATGATACGTACATTGATGGATGCAGGAGAATGGTGCGGTTGTTTGGAATACACCAGAACCGAGATCGGTCATACTGCTCGGATTTGAGACGGTGATCGTAAGTGGTTTCATCTTCCCAACCATCACTTTGTCAAAATCGAGCGCACCAGTAATAGTGAGCGTAAGTGCAGTGCCATTTAGGTGTCGCGTCGCACTACCACCACCCGAAAATACCGTCTGTCCAATACGTGTCCCCGCCGCCCCCGTTGGTGCGAATTTTATCTGCACCACATGTGGTGTTCCCGGTGGAAGACTGGAGTAATTACAGCCCGACACACAAGAAAATCCAGAACCAGAAACAACAGCAGTGCCAGTTAAGAGCGAGCCTGCTGGACCTACATTTGTGACAGTGAAATTCTGTACATCATATTCACCGAGAGGTACGCCATAAAATTCCAAGGTTGGGTCCGGACTTACGGAAATGATCGGGGAATTCGGCGGTAACGCAGATGCGGTACACACACCACTCACCCACGATTCCCCTGGGGAGCAGTTCGCGGCAACAGTCTTAGTGTCGAGCGTCACCCCACCATGTACGAGCGTAAACGTGCGGATATTTGTACCAAGTCCGAATCCCACAAGAAGGTCACTTGGCCCTCCCGATAACCCTGACCCGACCGACGGCGTTGAATCATCGCGATAGAGGTACGACATTGCTGTCGCAGGATCATTTGTTACCCATGATAATGGGGCGGTGCATGAAGTTCCTGAGGGTGGAACAACGCACGACGAAGGACCAGTGATGCTCCCCGACGGAAGTGCGGGACCACCAATAGTAACAGACCCTGACGCGGACGGAGACCATTGCCCAAAAGAATCGACACAACGGAATGTGTAAGTCACCACACCAGGGCCAGCCCAGTTTTGGACACCCGTCGAAAATGGCGTCGCAGGAATTGATGTCGCAGGAAAACCACCATACTCAACACTACTGCGAGAATACTCACAGGAAGTAACACTTCCAATGGGCGTCATGTCCACATTCCACGATCCAACATTAGGCACGTTTCCACTCGGTGGATTCACGGTAACAATCGGAGGAAGTGGTGGAGGTGGTATGATTGGGGGACCAATAGTTACTGTCCCCGATGCACTGTCCGACCACTGTCCGAGCGCATCAACACAGCGAAATGTATAGGTGACCACGCCTGGTCCGGTCCAATTCTGTACTCCAGTTGAAAACGGAGTTGGGGGGATCATTGCGGGAGGAAAATCTCCATACGCGACGCTACTCCGTGAATATTCACAAGCGACAACGGATCCACTCGGAACCATATCGACATTCCACGATCCAACATTAGGGACGTTTCCACTTGGTGGATTCACGGTAACAGACGGAGGGAGTGGTGGCGGGATCGCAGGAGCGGCAATTGATATGAGTGCGGAAGCAGAATACACACCACCCATGC
Source organism: Patescibacteria group bacterium (assembly GCA_036846065.1). Classification (GTDB taxonomy): domain Bacteria; phylum Patescibacteriota; class Minisyncoccia; order Phycocordibacterales; family UBA6899; genus MHLP01. The sequence continues at coordinate 17,226 of DAIUCR010000008.1, forward strand.
TATCACTACACGAAAAATACCAACGATACGTTGCAGGGCCAGCCCACCCAGAAAGTGTCCCCGAATCATATGCGGTTGCATTTGCTCCACCAGGTATCGGTTGATTTTGCCACGCCCACACCGAACCGTTATCGATACGTGACCACGTACAAGACTCCATACCCGAAGAAGTCATCGTAAGCTGAAACGAAGCGAGAGAGCCGATGTTATTCGGGGTAACATGTACGGAAATGGAGCCCGCAGACGCAAATTGAGGCGCAGTAAAAAGCGCCCAAAATAATAGCTGAAATCCAATCTTCCTCCATGGAGAGTTGGTGTTTCTCATATGGAGGATTATGCATATTTTGAATGTTTTGTCAATCCCCTATGATGGGAGACCAAACACTCTTCGCGCATTCTCCGTAAGTACATTTCGCACCACTTCTTCATCTTCTGCACGGATCTTTGCAATCATCCTTGTCGTCTCTATGACATATGCTGGCTCGTTACGCACTCCACGATGTGGAACCGGCGCAACATAAGGCGCATCAGTTTCCGACATTATGCTTGAAAGAGGAACATACTTGATCACCTCGTCGTAATCATGGGTGAAGGTTATCACTCCGGTGAATGACACCGTAAAGCCAATATCAAGAAAACTCTTTGCAATTGAGGTGTCGCCAACAAAAAAGTGTACATTGCCTCGTGCGTGAGACCCCTTGAGGATCTCAAAAATATCCTCATATGCATCCATACTCCCCTTGCTTGGACGACCATGGATCATAAGCGGCTTATCTGCTTTTACTGCAACGCTGATCTGTCTTTCAAAAAGTTCGCGCTGACGCTTTTTTTCTTCAACCTTTCCATTCGGCCACTTATCATGTTCGGGCCAATAATAGTCGAGTCCGCACTCTCCTATACCAACCACACGTGAGTGGTCTGCCATTTTCTGATAAAGTTTCTCATCAAAAGCTTCGGCATGATTGTCCGTTGGATGTAGTCCTATTGTTGCCCAAATATCAGGATGTTCTTCTGCGAGCGCGATCGCATCCTCGGACATCTTTTTATCCGTCCCAACAACGATCGTCGCAACAGCAGCCTCGCGCATGCGCAAGAGCACATCACCACGATCTTCATCGAACCGTGGGTCATTCAAGTGCGAATGAATATCAATATATTTATACATAATGTATGCCGATGATAGTCCTTGTATTAAGACTTCATTTCATCAAAATAGGTAATACTCTCGAGATACAACCCTTCTTCGAATCCACCTTTCTTTACTTTTTTTGCATCACGAATAGCAAGCACCTCCGAAAGCAGAATGCCATTATGATACAAAATAGCATCGACCACCTCGATCACATCAGCAATTTCTTCTTTCAGATGAGTCTTATCTTCTTTTCCATAGGCCTCAAAAACTTCTTGTGCCTCTTCCAGAAGTTTGTCTTTTAATCTTTCAAGCGTCTCTTCGGGAGGCAAGTAACGTACCGCGTAGTCACTCGCACTTATCTTGTTTGCGACATCATGCTTGTAAATATCGATCATTTTATCTCGGACGAGCTTGTTGTAGACCTTCTTCATGG
>DAIUCR010000008.1:18890-27972 GCA_036846065.1 Patescibacteria group bacterium
CCTCCGGCATTTTGTGCTCCCGCACAAGGCGCTGTATTTCTTTTGCAGTATTTGGCAAGAAAGGTTCGAGCAATATCGCAATACGATAGAGTCGCTCAACCATTTCCACAATAAGGACTTCCCCATCTTCTTTATTCACCTTGATCACCTTAAATGGTGCAGTCTCCTGAATATATGCATCGAGCTCACTTCCCGCCCCCATGACCTGCTCTATGGCACGCTTGAGATCAAAAGACTCGAAGGCTTTATCAATACCATTCTTGTGTGAGAATTCATGAATTTCTACGGGACCATCGAGGTGAGTCGTTGCCATTTTCATGATGCGACTCGTGAGATTGCCGATGCCATTTTGCAGGTGCGTCGCGTAACTTGTTTTAATAGACTCGATGGTCATGTCTCCGTCTTCAAATGAAGGAACGTCGTGCAGGAGGACAAAACGGAGGACATCCTCAGGGAAAGGTGTCACACTGCGAAACATTTCTACAACATCATATGGATTAATGACATTGCCAAGCGACTTTGACATCTTCTGTCCGCCCGAATTAATGAATCCGTTAATGACAATATGTTTTGAATTCGGCAACTTCGCTGACATGAGCATTGCTTGCCACATCGCAGATTGCTGGCGATTATTATCTTTTCCACAATACTGCGTTACGGGCCACCACTCTTCAAAGCGCTCCATATTATGAGGCCAACCAATAGCAGAAATATAGTTCACTAAGGCATCGAACCATACATACATAACATGGTCTTCATCCCCCGGAACTGGAACCCCCCACGGCATCTTGGTCTTTAGGCGCGAGATGGAGAAATCTTCGAGACCTCGAGAAACGAACGCCTTTGTTTCATTAAATCGAAAATCAGGAATAACAAAGTCGGGATGTTCGTTGTAAAATTTAAGGAGTGGCTCGGTGTATTTTGAGAATCGAAAGAAATAATTCTCTTCTTCACGAACCTCGAGCTCACGATTTGGATGCACTCCGCAACGACCGTTCTCGTCGAGCTCCGAATCGGTCTTTTCGAGTTCACAACCGATGCAATACTTTACCTTATAGAGTTTCTTGTAAATATCCCCATTTGCATCACAGCGCTTCCAGAATTCTTGCGCCGCAAGAACGTGATGGGAGTCAGTCGTACGAATAAAGTTGTCGACGGAAAGATTGAGCAAATCTCTTAACTCACGAAAACGCACGGCGAGTCTGTCTGTGTATTCTTGTGGTGATACACCTTCTTTCATTGCCGCCTCATGGATCTTTGCGCCATGCTCGTCGGTGCCTGTATTAAAAAACACCGCGTCCCCTTGCGCGCGATGATAGCGCGCGAGTACATCTGCACGCACTATCTCCAATGCAAAACCAACATGCGGGTCGGCGTTAACATACGGAAGTGTCGTTGTAATATAACAATGTTTTGATTCTGCCATAATGAAATTCTTCTCTTTAATCATCGAAGATCTTCTTTTCCTTTGCAACATCATTCAAGAATTCCATGAGTACCGCAGTGATCGGAACAGAAAGAATGATCCCAAGAAATCCCGCAACTTTTGCACCAATGACGAGTGCGAGGATGACGAGCACTGGTGGAATGCCAATAACCTTGCGCACGACAAGCGGGTAGATGAGATGGCTCTCGAACTGCTGAATAATGAAGTAAAATAAGGTTACAAAGAGAGCGGCTGTAACACCCGGCTCGACATAACGCATACCCTCAGTAAACGCGATCATGATACCCGGAACCGCCGCAAGCACGGGGCCAAAGACCGGAATGATCTCGAAAAGCGCCATCGTGACCGCAAGAAAAAGCGGAGAAGAGACCCCAAGGATAGAGAGTCCAAGAAACGCCAACACTCCAACGAGGACACCGAGAAGGAGTTGACCTTGAAACCAAAGTCCGATCTTTGCTTGCGAACGCTTCCAGAGGTCAACGACGTAACTGCGCGACTTGTGCGGAGAAATGAGTCTCAAGAAGTTTTCAATACCGCGCTCTTGAGCTGCGAGATAGAATGAGAGGACAATAACAAGCACGAAAGAAAGAAAACCTCCGAAAAATACCGTGAAGGAATGGAGTACTCCACCCTCTTCGATGCCACCCTTGAACAAGTCAATGATGTTTGCGCCTTGGACGGCACTCTGTCCGATATTTGCCGACATCGGAGCGATCGCACTCGTCGCCTGCGATGTCACACTTCCACCCGAAAGAGGATTCCAAAATGTTGTAACGTCAAGATAATTCGGAATGATACGAATGAGTCGGGTAACATCATCCAATATTGCCGGGACAAAGAAGTAAAATATTCCACCAAGTAATCCGAAGCCGAACGCATACACGAGCACAAGGGAAAGGAGGCGTGGAATATTGTGTCGAGAAAAGAAGCGAATGATCGGCTCAATGGCAGACGCAAGAACCACAGCAGTGAGGACAACAAGAATGATGTCACGCAAGAACCACAGCACAGCAAAAAGCCCGACAATGAGTATGATGCGGATGATCGTACCTGAGGAGATGACCATCTCCATTTCGTTTTCTTCTTTTGGATTCACTTCCACATCATAACACCACACGGAAGCACATGGAAGAGAAATGGCTTTATGGCGGGCTAGATCTTGAGGAGGCGCTCAAAATGCCGCTCGTCTTTCCATGGGCCGATCATTGCCAGATTCACATGCTTTGCAATAAAGAGCTTCTTCGCAAGCGCGCGAATATCTTTCGCAGTGACCGCATTCATCTTTTTGATGATCTCTTCGGGAGTAAGCATCTCACCCTTCAGAATTTGCTGAAATCCGTAGAATTGACCCATCTCATCAGATGATTCAAGCCCAAGGACAAGACGTCCCGCGATCATGTCCTTCACTTTTTGTAATTCCTCATCAGAGACCAATTCGTCACGCAAACGCGCAAATTCAGCAAGCAGTGCGGGAATGACCTCATCGATACGGGTATTATCGACACCCGCAGACGCAGCAAATACTCCGTGGTCGGTATATGCATCATTTGATGCATGCACATAATACCCGAGTCCGAGCTCATTTCTTATCTTCTGAAAAAGACGAGAGCTCATTCCCCCACCAAGTATCGCACCCATCACCATGAGGGCTGGGTTATTTTTGTGCTTGATCGGAAAACTTCGGAATCCAAGAATGAGATGCGTCTGATCTGATTCCTTGTATTGAAGTTTCAGCTGTGGTGCATTCTGTTTATCGTTCACCTTCTTCTTTCCCTTCTTCTTCCCAGAGAGAAAGCCATTGAACTTCTGCTTGATGAATTGCTCTGCCTTTGTTGCGTCAAAGTTTCCGGAAATAACGACTGTTGTTGCTTCTGGTACGTAATGCGACTTACGGTATTCAAGAAAATCTTTCTGCGTAAAAGTACGGATCGTCTCCTTCTTTCCCGTAATACTCCATCCTGCTGGTTGATCACCATAAAGTACCTCCATGAAAAGATCACCCACTTTTCTCATGGGAACATCTTCGTACATATTTATCTCATCGGCGATGACTCCTTTCTCGCGCTCGATCTCTTCTTCGCTCAAGAGCGGATCGCAATAAATATCTGCGACAAGATCGAGTGCTTTGGGAAATTGTTTCGCAGCGACCTTTGCGTAATAACCCGTATACTCCTGACTGGTGAATGCGTTATACTCCGCCCCAAGACTATCGAGCTCATTCGAGATGATCTGCGTGTTCGGACGACGCGTCGTACCCTTAAAACACATATGCTCTAAAAAGTGTGCAATACCATTTGTTGTTTTTGTCTCATACTTCGAACCGGTCTCGACCAACACAAGAATAGTTGTTGTGCGCTGTTCTTTCATTGGAACAAATACAAGCTGGAGTCCACTAGGAAGTCTTTTGATCTTTGGTTTCATAGGAGGATAGTATAACACGAGTTTGTTTTTGAGAATCAAAAGTGTTTTTTGCCACATCCTTCGAAAAACACGCCTTCAATTGCCCCAGCGGGCAATTGTTGCTCTTCTCAAAACACCAACCCCATCCAAAGAGCGATGGGGACCATGCTTGGTGTTTCTCCGAAAGATTTTTCTCAGGAGTGACGGGGTGGTTATCTAATACCCACTTGTCCTACTTAAAGAGAGACTTGCGGAGCAAAACTGAAGGCGTGTTTTTTAGGGAGGTGGCGGAGAAGCCCTGCGGTAGGAAAAATTCAAATGGAATTATTTAATTGCTGCCTTTATATAATTCAAAAGTTCAGCGATAGGGAGACGCTGTTGCGTACCCGTATCACGGTCGCGAATAGTCACTGTATCAAGAAGTTCAGCTTTTTCCCCAAGCGTATCAAAATCGATAACGACACAAAACGGAGTACCGATCTCATCTTGCCTGCGATAACGTTTACCGATATTTCCATTATCATCCCACATAATTTGAGGGATATCTTTTTTCAGCATCGCATACACCTCACGCGCTTTTTGTACGAGTTCAGGTTTATTCTTAAGGAGCGGCGAGACCGCAGCCTTTATTGGTGCCATGCGTGGATTGAATTTAAGATAGACACGCTTCTCGTCTCCCATCTCGTCTTCAGTGTATGCCTCAGAAAGCACAGCAAGCAATGTGCGACCAAGACCGAATGATGGTTCGATCACATGTGGTAAGAATTTTTCTTTTACTTCTTCATCAAAATACTCAAGATTGACCTTGCTTCCCTCTTGATGACTCTTGAGATCAAAATCTGAACGATATGCGAGTCCATAGAGCTCCTTGCGTCCGAAGGGAAAATCATATTCGAAGTCGATCGTGCGTTTCGAATAATGAGCGCGGTCACCATCACCAACCTCAAGCTCATGGACTCTTTCTTTTGTGAGTCCTATGGCCTCAATAAAGCGCCACATCTCCATGCGCCACTCCTCAAACCTGACCTCCCAATCAGCAGGGCGAACAAAATACTCGATCTCCATCTGCTCAAGTTCACGTACGCGGAAAATAAAATCACGCGGAGCGATCTCATTCCTAAATGCCTTCCCTATTTGTGCGAGCCCGAACGGGAGCTTCGGATGAAATGAATCAACAACATTCTTGTAGTTCACAAACATGCCACCCGCTGTCTCGGGACGGAGATATGTCACACTTCCCGCATCTTCAGTTGCGCCAACATTCGTCGCGAACATCATGTTAAATTGGCGAACCTCTCCAAGTGGATTCTTCTCTGGACTCTTGATCTCATTCTTCTTGATCGCTTCATCCATTGCTGCAACACTCATACCTTTTGGATCAATACCACTTTCTTCAAGTAAGTGATCGGCACGATAGCGTTTTTTGGTCTTCAGATCTTCGACGAGCGGATCAGAAAATCCTCCCACATGTCCCGATGCGACCCATGCGCGAGGATTCATAAGGATGGCCGCATCGATGCCGTACATATCCTCGCGATCATCGACAAACATCTTCCACCATAGATTGGTGATATTATTTTTGAGTGCAACACCAAGTGGACCGTAGTCCCACGTCCCCGCAAGTCCACCATAGATCTCGGAGCCCTGATAGATAAAGCCTCGCCTTTTTGCAAGCGCTATGATCTCTTCCATTTTCTCATTTCCTTCCGCCATGATTTTCCTACTCTACACGACTTCCGACTAAGGAACAACATCTGCGCTTCCACTTGGCGCCTTCGGATCGGTGGAGAGATTTGTGGAAATATCTGATTTTTCATCAATGAATTCGACATTCGTGAATGTGTCGATCGCTCGGAAGCGAATGTTCGTAAGCAAGCTTGGAGATTTCTTGACCTGAGAAAGACTTGGGGTTAACACGAGTTGGAATGCAACTTCTCGAGGTGGCTTACCAACACCCGTACCCGCAGGAATATCTCCAGGACTCCAAACAACTTCATTTGTTGAAGGATTATAGATGATATTTTCTTTTGCAGGAGAGACAGAACCCGCCCATTTTACGTATGGAGGCAACACTCCGCGTATCTCTGCGCCAGTGATGGCATTTGAGGTGTTCATGATACTCCAAATGATCGTGTAGGAAGTTTCCTGCTCCACCTTAGGAGGTACTGGGCCACTATTTACGAACGGTCCAACGTAATACACTGCACGTGTCGCAAACTGTGCCTGCGAACTAATGCGTACGTTTTGCGTCATGACCGTCTTTATTTCTTCAGGAACACCAGATTCCGAAACACGCTCTCCGCGTACTGTGACTTCAGCGGTAACGGTCGGATTGGTGAGCAATTGATTGCCTGTAACGGAAGGGAGTGGCATGAACCTGAAAGCAACCGAACCACTCTGTCCCGCTTCAAGAAGCGCGAGCGTTGGATCACCACGCTTATCCCAGAAGATCGTATCATCCGACGATCGATAGAATCCTCCAGAACCCGCAGAGATGGTTGGACGATCAAGCGCAACACCGCGAAGACGTACTTCTATTTGCGCATTTACGATTCTTGTTGGAAGATTGTTCGTCCATCCGACCAGACCTTCGATCTTCTGACCAAATTGCCCAACAGCATCACCAGCAGGCTTGCCGTTGATGGCAAGATTGATACCAATAAATGGGCGTTTCAGTGTTACTGATGAAAGTATCTTCGTATACACCGTATCGATACTGCGCTCCGTCTTGTCACTTCCAACGCCGGCGGTCATATAAAACACTTTTTCCTCGGTATCTTGACCGGAAAGAACTCCGCGTATCTTGATGGCGAATTTCCCCGCAGGATCAAGAGAGCCTATGCGCCATACGTTATTCCCAAAAGTTGGCTTTGGCTCCGCGTCCTGAAAATTAAAACTTGCAGGATACTCCGCAACAACAAATACATCACGAAGTGGCATGACCGTATTTGAGAGCCCGCTTACTGAAAGCTCGAGCTGTTGTCCTGCATTTACCTCTTTCAGAGTATCGACCGTGAGATTGATCGGCGAAGCAAGCATATGCACCGGGCGAGATTCGTTCTTGATAAAGATCGAATTGATACCCGAAAAACGATACTCGAGAATAACACTTATCTCCTTGTCTGTATTTTCTTCACCAAGAAATATTTGTTTGGTGCGATATTCTTTCACTTCCCCTGGAGCAATGCTGCCAAATAATTTCTTCTCCTCTCTCACGTCTTTATTCAAGTCATCTCCCGAGCGTGTGCCTGAAGGAAGAACAAGCGAGAGGTTGGCGTACTCAAGTGCGACACGATTTTGATTTGCCACGCGAATGATCACATCCACAGGAACACCTGGTTTTGCTCCCACCGGTACATCAAATGCGATCTGGATATTCTTATCTGATGGTCTTCCGAGTGGATCGAAATATTGATAGAGCAAATATCCACCAGAACCGATAACAGAGACGATCGCGAGGATAACGAATATCTTCACCAAGAAGATAGAAATGGGTTTCTTCGGCGCTTTTTCACGCACCGACACGATCTCCGTATCATTCCAATTATTTGCCACTTCAATATCCGAAGGAGAAAGCTCGGTAAGTCGACCAGAAGAGATCTCCTTGCCATCAGGACTATAAAGACCGCGCTTCGTTCGCTCGATGCGACTACTCTCGTATTCCGTATCCATATTCTTTTCATTATAGCACGCATCCAAAATGGGCAAGCTATTTTTTGAGATCTACAACTGCGATGATTGCAGAGAATCGTTTACCTCTGCCAAAAGTTCTCCGCGAATTCCGCGAATATATTCAAGGGAGTCGGCATGCCATGCTCCCGCTTCAAAAAGAGGGGCAAATTTTTCTTTATTGCCCCAATAACCCAATTCATGGAGAAGCCGCACGACCATCAAAAGTTCGACCTCAGGAAGATCCTTGTCTCGAGTGAGCGTATGCAGGAAATGGACACCCAAAAGGACATCATCGAACAATTTTTCATTGCGCTCTTCTCCTTGTATCAATCTCCGAAGTAGTTGCGCCTGACGCGCCAAAATGCGACGCTTTTCCCCATCACTCCATGATTCGCGAAACGAAGAGACGGGGCGGGCGGAAATAAGCCTCCATCCACTTTTTCCAGAAACAAGATCGATATACGTGTGCGCAAAAGTCTGCAGGGCATAACGTAATTTTGAACGACCCTCACGAATACTTTTTGCATGCGCAAGCACGAGACCCAATTCTTTCGTGTAACAAAAAAGTAGTCGATCACCCTCACCACGCTGGAGTCCACCAAGGATCAGTGCCTCCGTGTGATAGATATGATACGGCATAGCGCGAGATTATTTTTTTACAATAGCGATACGCACTTTCACATCCCCAATAGAGACCTCCGTACCCGCATCAGCGCTCGATGTTTCTATGTCACGGATGTTCGCAGTCTTCATGAGTTCATCACGATGTTTCAAGAGAAGCTCTTCCATTTCTTCACTCGAAGAAACAAAAAGGGTGATGTGATCTTCAGGAACAAGCCCCGCTTTCTTGCGCGCATCCTGCACATGGCGAATGAGATCACGCAAACGACCCTCGGTCTTGAGCTCGGGTGTGATCTTCGTATTGAGTGCAACGACAACGCCGCCAGATTCAAATCTTTGATAACTCTTATCTCCCCCTTCGTCCTCGCTAATGTCTTCGCGTTCATTTACGCTCTTTACGTTCACTTCATCCTTAATGATCTCTAAAAGATCGGCACCAAGCGGAGATCGCTTTGTCTGCAGCTTAAAGGAGAGCTCAGAAAGTGGCTGACGCACCTTAATGCCGCTCTGTGCCCGCACCGCAAGTGCAACCTCGACGATCATGCGGGCGGTATCCATCTCCTCAAGTACGGTCGAAAGTCCAACGCTCATCTCGGGCCATGTTTCCAAATGCACGCTCTCCTTCTTGTCTTCAGAAGACAAGCGCTGATATATCTCTTCAGCAAGAAACGGCATGAACGGCGCCATCAATCGAGAAAGCTGCAACAAGACCCATCCCGTTGTCGCAATCGCACTTTCTCTATCTTGTGAAGTTGCATCAGTAGAAGAGGCATCGAATGCGAGGCGTGGGGTATCCGACGATAGAGTCGTATTCGTATACGATGATGAGTCGGATGGGTCCCGCAACGATGCAGTCGAGGAACTATACTGCTGATGCTTGAAGCGGTCACGGGAACGGCGTAGGTACCACGTCGAAAGGTCATCAAGGAATGGCATGAGCGG
>DAIUCR010000008.1:28072-39114 GCA_036846065.1 Patescibacteria group bacterium
GCATCGGCACCATACTTCTCTGCAATATCCATTGGGTCGGGATAATTCTTAAGTTTCTTCGACATCTTGAGTCCGTCTTCTGCAAGAATGAGTCCCGTCGTGATCACACTCTTAAATGCCGCACGATCAAAGAGTCCGACAGAAAGAATGAGCATATTGTAAAACCATCCGCGTGTCTGGTCGACCGCTTCGGCAATAAAGTCCGCAGGAAAATTCTTCATAAAGAGCTTCCCTTCTTTAGTCGTCTCATCTCCCATGTAATGAAATTGAGCAAACGGCATCGAGCCTGATTCGAACCAACAATCAAAGACATCAAGTACGCGCTCCATCGTGCCAAGCTCGCACGAACACTGATAGTGCACCTCATCGATATAAGGACGATGGTAATCAAGTTCATACTTATGATTGTGGGGGATCTGTGCGAAGTGAAATTCTCTTACTTCCGCATTCGCAACGTAATCATCGCCACCCTCCACTTTCATCCATGCAGCCTCTGCGTTCGTCGCCCCCTTCGCGATCGCATCGAGCATCCACACGCCATACTCATGAGTAACGATGAGTATCTTCTTTCCGTGATATTTCCTCTCAATATCATACATGAGCTCACCAACACGAGTTTTCATTTGCTCGAGTGTTTCGCCATTAGGCGCAGGCTTTGTGAATTTCTCAAGCGTGGAAGTAAAGTATGCACGGTAATCATCGATATCACATCCATTGAAATCTCCCGTATCTACCTCGGCAATCCGTGCATCAAAAATAATGTCTTCTACGGGCAACCCGAGTGTTTGCGCGACGATCTCTGCAGTTTCTTTGGTGCGCAAGATCGGTGATGCAATAATGAGTTCTATACCTTCTTCCTTCAGTTTTGATGCTGATGTTTTTACCTGTGTGCGACCACGCTCCGTGAGAGGAAACGGATCGTCAGCCTTGTGACTCACAATGCCTTTCGTATTCGTCTCCGATTCCCCATGACGCATGACAAAGTATTCATTCTTTGATGATGTTTTCTCTCGAAGTTGAGTGAGTGAACCAAGAACCTCAACGTTCGCACATTTATTACATTTCCACACAGGAATAGGAGCACCCCAGTAACGACTGCGAGATATCGCCCAATCACGTGCGCCTTCGAGCCACTTTCCAAAACGTCCGTCACGAATATTTTCCGGAACCCAGCTGATCTCCCTATTCTCTTCAATAAGACGAGGCTTGAGTGCAGTCACATTTACGAACCACGATGACGCTGCATAATTGATGAGCGGCCAATCACAGCGCCAGCAATGTGGATATGAGTGCATGAGGTTTTCTTTTGCAAAAAAGGTCCCCTTTTCCTGAAGGTATTTCAATACTGCAATATCCGTTCCCAAGCGCTCTTTATCATCGTCAGACTTTGGCTTCACGTACATTCCTGCAAAACCTTCCACTTCATTCTTTATCTTTCCATCCATCCCAACATGCTGCACGAACGGAAGCTTCTCTTTTCTTCCGAGCGCCATATCATCTTCACCGAATGCTGGTGCAATGTGCACAATACCCGTACCACTCTCGGTTGTGACAAAGTCTGCTGCGTACACCTTCCAACCATTTGCATGATTCTCAAGCGTTTCGTCTTTTGCGTATGTATCAAAAACAGGTTTATAAGAAGCACCGAGGATTTCCTTCGCCTGAAGCTCTTCCACAAGCGAAGCCTCTTCTCCTCCGATCAATTTGAGAAGTGACTCGAGGCGATCTTTGGCGACAATATACTTTTCTTCCCCGATGGTTGCCTTTACATACGTCATATCTGCACCCACCGCGAGCGCAACATTACCAGGGAGTGTCCATGGTGTGGTCGTCCATGCAATGAAAAATGTTCCTGGCTCATCCGTGAGTTCAAATTTCACATATACCGAAATGTCTTTAACGTCTTTATATCCCTGCGCGACCTCCGATGCAGCAAGTGTCGTCTCGCAGCGCGGACACACATGCATCGCCTTATATCCTTCATAGATAAGTTTCTTGCCGTGGAGCGTCGCAAATGCCCACCAGATACTCTCCGTATACTCCGGATCCATCGTCTTGTATGCGTGGTCCATGTCTACCCAGCGCCCCATACGTGGAATGATACGCTTCCATTCTTCGTCATACGTAAGCACGCTCGCGCATGCCTTGTCATTGAATTTCTCGACACCATACTCCTCAATGTCTTTCTTCTGTTTCAGTCCGAGTTCTTTTTCAATCAAGTTCTCAACGGGAAGTCCGTGACAATCCCATCCCCACTGACGTCGCACATAACGCCCGCGCATCGTCTGATAACGCGGAATAATGTCTTTAATCGTACCCTGAAGAAGGTGCCCATGGTGAGGCAGACCCGTTGCAAAGGGTGGTCCATCATAAAAAACATAGGCTTCTTTGCCGTCATTTTGAGCTAGGGATTTCTCGAATATCTTGTGTTCCTTCCAAAAACGAAGTACTTCTTGTTCTTTTTCGTTAATACTCTGTTTTTTCTCTTGTTTCTCAGTTTCTTCCATGATTTGGATTATACTATATGTTTTCCATTTTTATCGCAAAAAAGAAAACACTCCCGCAAAGCGGGAGTGTTTGGATCATCCGTTTAATACAAGAATATTTCCATTTTCTCGAACAAGAACGTTGGGATTATCAAGAATGACCACCTTCGTTCGGTCGCTCGGATCAAGACCCAGCAATATATCGCCAAAGAAGTGTTCATACTTACGCTCGATCACAATGACATTCCAGTCGCGTGCAGTACGGAAACGTTCAAGTGGTGCTATCTCCTTGGTCCACGTGATCATGTACGACATCTCCCCCTCTACCTCCGTCGGCACAACCGAGAGGCGGACATACTTCAATTCCTTCGCAAGAACATACTCAAGATACGCCTTCACTTCTGGGGTCAATCGAATAGCCATGTGAAAAACCTCCTTTCAACAAATACCATCCTGCATATTACAGAAGAATGGGAGCGGCGCAACCGACAGAAATTCGCTATCGAAGCGACTTCACATACTCTGTCTCACTCCACGAAGAAACACCCTCGAGTGCGATGATCTCATTTTTGAGTTCACGCTCTTTATCAAGTAACATTCGATACTCTATATTTGTTTTCTTTTCCTCGAGAAATATCTCGTAATTATGAAAACGATAGACCATTCCAACAATAAGAAAGTTCGCAAGAAGTGCCATCACGACAAGTATCGTGAGACCATTGACCTGAAGTACCTCTTTTCGTTCGCTAGATTCCATATGGGGCTTTACGTAATTGTTCAATGCGCACCTTTGCTTCTCCTACTCCTTTCTCCCTTAGAACATCACGATACTCAGTAAGGTAAGCAATGTTCGCTTGTATCTTTGCGCTTTCTTTTGTGTTGCGTTTTTCAATAGTACGCATTTCGCTCCAGTGCCAAAACCACGATACCCCAAACACAAATAGCGCACTCAAGAGCACCATCGTCCAGACTCGCCCCATCGGGGTTGATTGTGTAGTATCTTCTTCCATGGCTACATTTTAGACGGAGTCGGCATTCCAAGCAACTGAAGCCCGTTTCTCATTGTGAGTGAGACCATTTTCACAAGTGCGAGCTTGTACGGCTCATCGGACGCCCCATCAAGTACAATAGTGCTTGCATAGAATGCATTAAACCCACGCGCCACCTCGATCAAATATGTTGTGATGTAATGTGGTTCATGCTCCTTATTCGCACGCGCCACTACCTCAGGGAAACGCAAGAGTAGCTTATGAAGAACACTGGTTCCCTGATGTTCCCCAAGAGGATCAATAATGCGGGCACCAGCCTTTTCAAGAAGAGAGCACGTGCGCGCATACGTATATTGGAGGTATGGACCCGAATCACCATCAAAAGATAGGGATTGCTCAAAATCAAAGATAATATCTTTACCTGACGATTGTCTAAGTATTGAATATTTTATCGCACCAACAGCGACACTCTCCGCGATGGCATCTTTTTCTTCTTCGACTATCTGCATGTCCTTCACTTTTTCCATTACTCGCGCCCTCACGTCAAAAAGGAGCGATTCTGCGGTAATGACATCGCCGGTACGCGAAGACATCTTCCCTGTTGGGAGTCGGAGCATGCCATGAGAAATATGCACCGTCTTTGCTGCAAGGTCCGGAAATATCTGACGAAGCACCTCGAGTAATACCTTGAAATAATCATTGATCTCGTTTGCGGTCACCACGATAGAAAGATCGTAAGGATAGGTGTCATATTTTATCTTTGCAAGACCAAGCTCTTTTGCTTCGTACGTCGGGAGTCCTTCCTTGTTCACAAATACACGAGTATGGAGTCCCATTGACTCCTCGCCCTTAAATATGACCGCTCCGTCAGAAGCCTCAAAGACCTTCCCCATGTGTTCACAGACGAGCTTTTTTCCGAATTCACCCGTCACACTTTCAAAGAAATAAAAATCAAATGCCTTACCTTCCCCATGAGCAGTTCCTAGTCGCTTGTATATCGTTTCAAAATATTCAAGACTCCATGCTTTTCCGATATCATAGAGCTCATTTACTTTAGGATCTGAGCGCTCATGGATCTTTTTATTGAGTACAATGATCGCATCATGCACGACCATATCATTTTTTGCTGATGTCGCGCCACGTGCATATGCACGACCAAGAAATTGTGCTCGTTCAGTAATACTTGCGTCTGCAGCAGGGAGATCTTCTTGCATCATTCCCCACAGAGCCGAAGCGGCATGCATGCCGGTATCACCCTGATAACATGCACGCTTTGTTTCTGCTCCTGATGCTTCGATGATGCGCGATATTGATTCCCCAATAGTGTTCGACATCAAATGCCCAATATGAAACTCCTTGAATGGATTAGGGTCGGTATATTCAACGACAACCTTCTTTCCTTTCATTATTTCACTGGTACCATACCGCTCACCATGGAGGATCGCCTGATCGAGAAGGTGTGTGAAATGCTCATCAGAAAGTTTAAAATTAATGAATCCTGGACCCGCAATACTAATATCTACAATATCCAGTATTGAACGCCTAACGAGTTCGCCAACGATGATCTGTGCAAGTTCATGAGGGTTTTTGCCGATCTTCTTTGCGGCGACCATTGCAACATTGGTCGCATAGTCCCCATGGTCCATATCCGCAGGATGTTCTAAAACAAAATCAGCATCGGGTGCGCCGACGCTCTTAAGCACCTCTTGAATATGTTGCCGCAATGTTTCTTCTAACATACAACGTATATTAACACAGTGAGAGAAAACAAAAAGCTCGGCATAAATGCCGAGCTTTCACGTACTATTAGAGTCCGAATTCAGTTCGTACAACAGATTCCGCAATTGCGATCACCTCAGGAATACCCATCGTCGCATCAATCGCGACAAAACGTTTATCCTTCAAGAACTCCTTGTATCCACGATAGACCGCCTCATGAAAACTAAGATCCTCTTCGTCAAAACGCGTCACTTCTCCACCCGCAGCCATACGACGCGCCAGTGCCGCCTCAGGAGAGATATCGCAAAAAAGATAGAGGTCGGGAGATACATCACGGAGCACTTCCGTATTCACGAGTTCGAAGAACTGTGCATGCTGTTTTTTCCACCGCGCGGTGACCTGATATGCATACGTCGACGCATCAAAACGATCACAGATCACATGAGTTCCACGCAAAAGCGCAGGAAGAATGACCTTATCAAGATGTTCTGCTCTCCCTGCTTCAAACAAAAGCAGCTCGGTCATCGTACTCATCTTTGTATCAAAAATGAGCGTACGTAATTCCTCCCCAAGCGGTGTTCCTCCCGGCTCGCGAGTAAAAATAACATTTTCATCCTTTAGAACTTTTTGCAGATGTGCACTGATGGTCCCTTTTCCTGAACCTTCCCCACCCTCAAGTACGATAAATTTTCCGCGTGTTGTCATGGAATATTCCTTTCAAAAATTACTCTCGACGAATCATACCCGCATTACGCATTCGCGCAACAACTACGCAGTATATTTTTTGATAATGGTATCGAGTTCCGCATAGAGATCTGGTATCGTGCCTCCGTTGTCGATGACCTCAGCCGCAAATGGCTCAAGTTTTACTATCTCAAGCTCACTCTCACGCTCATGGTCTTGCTCGAACTCTTCATATGTCTTTGTTGCATCATCGGCTTTTTCTCCACGCTTTATCATGCGTTCATAACGTGTTCTCATTGGTGCAGTGATATAGACGAGCTTGAATTCAGGAAGTTCGCGCAAATATTTCACATCCTCAAGGCGACGGACGCCATCAATAATAATGAGCTCTGCGGTGGCATGCTTCGCATCCTCGAACATGACCTTCGCGAGCGTATCCTCGCCAAATTCTTTACGAAGGAATGTCGAGATCTTTTGGAGCGTGTCTCGATCGTCCTTCAGGTGCACGCGATGCGCAATATCAAATAACGCCGTCGAGAAACGGAAAGTCTCTGCACCATACGTCTCCTTGAGGTATGTCGCACAGGTCCCCTTACCGCTCGCCATTTCTCCACCAAAACCAAGAATGAGTTTTTTCATATAGACATTTATTATTTACACACCCTCCTCGACAGCCTGCCCAGGATACGTTTCGAGCTCCGAATTCATAAGCTCAAAAAGCACACCCGCTTCTTTGAATATCTCTTTCGAGCGCGCACCCGCATGATAATCCTTATTTGCAACAACACGCACGATTCCCGCATTGATGATCATTTTTGCGCACGCATAGCACGGTGTCATGTGTACATAGAGCGTCGCACCTTCAAGACTTGCACTTGCGCGAGCAGCTTGCGCGATCACATTCTGTTCCGCGTGTGTCGTACGTATACAATGTTGCGTCTTTGAGCCATCATCATGAATGACGACGTGAAACTCATGACCTTCCTCATCGCACGACTTCACGCCGGAGGGAGAACCGACATACCCCGTCGAAAGTATGCGCTTATCGCGCGTTGCCACGCAGCCACTGCGTCCACGATCGCACGTTGCACGCGTCCCGACCATCTCTGCGATCTGCATAAAATATTCATCCCACGATGGTCGCACGTGTGTCTTAGGTTCTTCTGATCTCATGTTTTTAGTATATCAAAACCTTACCAAAAACTACTTTGACGTTTCAATATAATTACTTTACGGTGCACACATCACAAAAAAAACGAACCAATCTGGTTCGTTTTTTTTGTTATGCTCGAGCTTTTGAGCTAGTCTGCGATTGAAATACCCATCGAGCGCGCCGTGCCCTCTATTGTCTTCATTGCAGCTTCGATCGAAGCGGCGTTAAGATCAGGCATCTTCTTCTCCGCGATCTCACGGACTTGCGCCTTCGTGATACTTCCCGCCTTTTGACTTCCTGGCTTAAGTGAACCCTTGTCCTTTCCAAGCGCCTTCAAAATAAGACGTGAGGCAGGAGAAACCTTCATAATGAAACTGAAGCTTCGGTCATCATACACCGAGATCTCTACAGGAATGATGTCGCCCATCATCTGTGCGGTTGCCGCATTGAATTTTGTGACGAATTCACCAATATTGATACCCGCCTGTCCGAGCGCAGGACCAACAGGAGGAGCTGGAGTTGCTTTTCCTCCGGCGATCTGCAATTTTACTTTTTTTACTACATTTTTTGCCATATAAGTTCAAGAATTGAATGATTACTCGGAACGAGAAGCCGCGCAAACACACGCGCATTCCAATTGGGTTGATACTAAAGGATTTCTACAGAAATCGCAAGCGGGAGCCGAGTGGCTCCATCCTGTGAAGTTCGCGAAGCAAAGGAGCGGCATCCGCGAGATGTATTATCAATACATTGAGTGGATGAGCGACGAATGCGACAAAGAAATTCTAGGGTGGTGCCACTTGGTTAGATCTTTCGAATCTGAAGGAAGTCTAGCTCCACAGGAGTCTCACGACCGAACATCGGCACCATGACCTTGATTCGCCCTCGCTCCTCGTCTACTTCCCCAACACGACCCTCAAGTTCCTTGAATGGGCCGTCGGTGATAATAACCGACTCTCCCACGGTAAGATCTATCGTGTGCTTAAGTGTCTTTGAACCCATGCGACCAAAAAGTGAATCGATCTCTTTTTGATCAAGCGGCACGGGCACAACGCCAGCACCAACAAATCCTGTCACACGTGGAGTGTTGCGCACAACATACCAAGAATCAGGATCGTAGATCATGTCCACGAGTACGTATCCTGGGTATATCTCCTCTTCAACCTCAACACGCTTCCCTCCTTTCATCTTGATCTTCTTCTCCTTCGGGACAACAACCTCAAAGATCTTGTCCTCCATGCCAAGTGACTCAATGCGCTGTTTCAAATTACGAACGACTGCATTCTCATATCCTGAGTAGGTATGAATCGCATACCAATACCGACCGGGGGCCGGAGTCGCGCCAAGCGATAAATCTTTTTGTTCCTCCATAATATTTCTCTGCGATGATTAATTAAATAAAACGCTCGAGTACGCCTGTGAAGATAAAGTCCAAGAAGCCGAGGAATATTCCCGTACCGATCGAAATGACGAGCACAATGATCGTGTAATTAAGCGCCTGACTCTTTGTTGGCCATGTTACGTGTCGCAACTCTGCTTTCGTATCACGGAGATAATCGATGAATCCCATATGTAATAAAATTCTTTGCTAGTAATGACTATGTCCTCCCCCCAGAAGTGATGCGTTTGGGGATTAAAAAAACCCCCGCGGGCTTTTATTGATTCCTCTAATATACACTAATCGCGGAGAGAAGTCAATCTTCAATATGCCACACCAAAATGGCCTTACTTAGCGCTATATTTCTTTCTTATTACCCCCTTGTGCGTATAAAAAACCGGCACCACGTAGGTGCCGGAAAAATGTACAACAGAATGATTATCGGGATACCATCTTCGTAATACCCTCCTTCGCCTTCTTCGCTTCAAGCCTTGCCGCACGCACGTCGTCCATGATGGCGCGGAGTGCACGTGTTCCTGCCGCACGCTCCTTCGGTGCTTCACAATGACCAAGAAGCTCATCGTGGAAGAACTCCATCCCGACAGGAAAGCGCTGTGCGAGCCACTTCGTTCCACCAGGAACAACAGAGAGTGCAATGCGCTCACCTTGTTCACTGCCCCGCACGACGATGCGCAGAGAGAGGAATGAACGGATCACCTTCCCGTCCGGCCCACCCCTCTTCCCTTGCTCGAAGAATGTGCAGATCGCTTTTTCTTTTTTGCCTTGGAACACTTTCAGGAATGAAAGGAGGTTTCGATGACTGAGAAAAAGTTGACCGATGCTGACATTTCCTCGCGGGGGTTCACCAAGAAGAGCGGTGCGCGAGTGAGTGCTGGGCGGAGTTTTGATTTCCGTAACCAGCGCTTTCGCGGGCACAATAGTCTGCAAGGGAGCGGGCGACACTTCCTCCCTAGGAAGAGTTGCTTGCTTCGGCACTGCGGGAACCACGGAGGATCTCCGTTTTTTCGACACACGAGGCTTCCGAGGTTCAGCCGAGGCAGGTGACCCTGGCTTGAAATCCTTGAGTGCTTCGGCGAACGGATTGTGTTTGATATCGGGACCAGCAGAAAAAATCTTCGCGCTGTGGTTCATTGCATACCTCCATGGAAAAATAAAAAAGAAGACAAGGAGCGGTCAGGGCTTATGAAAACCCAAAGCGACATCCGAAGAGTATTTTACCAGTTTTTTACAAAAAGTCAACAACAAGGGCGCCGATGTGGCGCCCTTTATATTAAAACCCATACCTAGTACGGAGTGCCGTCCTCCGCGTCCGCACGATCTCTTTGGATAAGACGACCGAGCTCAACACGCTGGTTTATTATTTCATCTTCCAATTCTTCGATACGCCTCCCCCTCCCAAGAAATCCCACTGCCAACAAAAGACAGACAATGAGCATGGCACCAATGAGACCGTAGACATGCGTAGCGTCACGACGAGCGGTCGCTGCATCATGACGCGCACTCACTGCTTCAAGTAATGCTTTTTCCAAGCTTCCGCTCGAATCAGGGCAGTCGACCTCAGTTGAGGTCACTGAAACAGCGCAGTCAGGTGCTTCCGCAAAAACTGGTGTCGACACGAACAGAAAAACAAAGATGCACGCTCCAAATAATTTCTTCACAGGAATTCTCCCAACAAAAGATCTTTCAAGCTCTTAAAATGCTACGCTCACGAGAGGGTGCTGTCAAAAAAAGAACACACCATAATGGTGTGTTCTTTTACAAAGATAACAAGCGAACGAATTACTGGATCTCGTACACGATCGTTACGTTCGAAACATACTTGTTCTCACCAACAGGAATAGTTGGGGAAGGAGCAGATGAATCAGCAGACATTGCTTTCATTTCCATTCCGCCGTATCCGTAATAGCTTGGATAATTTCCCCCCTCATTGAATGAGATAATGCGCACAAGCTTAACTCCAAGCGAACTTGCAAGGACTTCTGCTTTTGCTTTTGCCTCCTTGATCGCTTCTTCGCGTGCTTTTGCCTTTACGACATCCTCGTCATCAACCTTAAATGTGAGACCACTTACATTCGTTGCACCCTTATCAGCAAGACCACCGAGAACGGTTCCTGCGTTATCGATCTTGCGGATCTTCACATCGACAGACTGAGACACCTCGTAACCTGTGAGCACTTGCTTCCCCTCGGGGTATGGTGGGCATGGGTATACCGTACAAGGAACATACGCCACACGCTGCCACTCATACTTTGGATAGAGGTTATATCCTGTCGTCTTGATATCCTTCTTCTCGATACCATTTTCTTCCAAGAATTTCTCAAGGACAGCCATCTTCTCATCTACCTTCGTGCGAGCCTCTGCGGGAGTCTTCGCGTTATTCGTGATCGCAAATGATATCTCGGCGATATCTGGAGTTGCGTATTCCTCAGCATCGCCAGACACGGAGATCGTCGTCTGTGAAGGAATATCTCGACCAATATATTTATATTCTTTCATTGTTGCAAAGAACATCGCCAAAAGAAGCAATGAACCGGAAAGTGACAAGATAAAGACTCCCATCACTGCACGTTTCTTCCAGTGCCCCCTACAGTGCCCCTGAGGTTGAGCATCCT
>DAIUCR010000008.1:39214-40320 GCA_036846065.1 Patescibacteria group bacterium
CTCAAGAACATGCTCGAAAAACTTGGACGTTTTTCATATCAACTCCGCTAACATAAAACCACCTCATGATGAGGTGGTTTTTTCTTCTACAAATTATTTAAGCGCCTTTATCATGAGCGCATTCCATTTTTCCCCACGATCGAATTCGTGGAGGAATTTTTCAAAGCTCGCAGCGCCTGGAGAAAAGAGTATCGTTATTCTTCCCTTCAGCCCCTTTGCGCAGAGCATCGCCGCAGTGACACATGATGCGAGGTCGAGATGTATCTCTTGTGCATGACCTTTAAAATATTTTTGACCCACCAATTCCGCAACAAGTTTTTTTGTCGCAGATCCTTCAAGGAGAATGAGCTGCTCTCTTGGAATATATTTTTTGATCTTCTTTGCGAGTGATGCGAACTCCAGCTCTTTGTCGGTGCCGCCGGTAATAAGAACAATATTCCCTTCTTTGTTAAAACGAAGAAGTGCCGCCTCGACGCCATCAGGTGATGTCGCACAACTGTCATTCACGACCGTAAGTCGCCCCTTCTTGAGAACTATCTCTTGGCGCATGCGTGGTGTCGGTAAACGAAGTACATCTTTCTCCGTCACGAGAACCTCGGGGTCAAAAAGTTTTATTGCGAGCACTGCTCCTAAAAGATTCTCAAGATTATGTACACCCCGCTCTTCAACAAAGCGCTTCACACTAAAGAGTTTTTGCTCGGTTCCATCGAAGCGAAATACAAGATGACCCGCGCGCACGAAAAGTCCGTTCACATTCTTTGGAAGCGACTTCGTACTCACAAAAAAAGGAATGCTCTTCGGTCGTTTCTTGAGAAAATATTCTGTCCACTCGTTGTCATAATTGAGCACGAGAAAATCATCCTCACGTTGATCATGAAAGATATTTGCTTTCGCATTCGCGTAATCCTTTATACCATTATAGCGATTCAGGTGATCAGGATAGATGTTCGTGATCACTGCCACCCGAGGAGCACGGCCCGAAATAGGGAGATACTCGAGTTGCCACGAGGACATCTCAGCAACAACAGGAATGTCCTTTCCTGCTACTCGCTCAAACTCTTTCAAAAATGCATTCTCGGGAGTATTCCCCGATGGTAAGACCTGTG
>DAIUCR010000009.1:0-3197 GCA_036846065.1 Patescibacteria group bacterium
TGTGCTCCCGGAGGGATTCGAACCCCCAATAACTGCTTCGAAGGCAGTCGTGATATCCATTTCACTACGAGAGCGTAAGTACATTATATTACAAATGTAAGCAAATCTTACCCGCACGTCGTCGCTCGAAAAAGAAAAATCCTAAGTTTTTCTTTTTACTCGTTCCTAGTGCGGATAGGCAAACTATACCCTCCATCTCGCAGAAAATCAAAAAATTGCTATGATGAGCCGATGGTAAGACATTTCCTTATTCCGAAAGAAATCGCTCATGTCGCAGAAACTATTGAATCTGCGGGGCACGAAGCATACCTTATTGGCGGCTGTGTGCGTGACCTTATTCGCGACATCCAGCCAAAAGACTGGGACGTCACCACGAGCGCGAAGCCGGAAGAGATCATTGCGCTTTTTCCAAAGACTTTTTACGAGAATGATTATGGGACCGTTGGGGTTGTGAACGAAGAGATCAGCGAGGACGAAACAGATCCGGTTAAAAAAACATTGCGCGTTGTCGAGGTAACTCCATATCGCAAAGAGACAACATATACGAACTTCAGACATCCCGACGAAATTTCTTTTTCAGCAGATCTTAAAGACGATCTTCTTCGTCGCGATTTCACAATGAATGCGATCGCATACAACCTTACAAAAAAAGAGATCGTCGATCTTCACGAAGGAGAGAAGGATATCGCGCGAAAACTCATCCGCACAGTAGGGAAGCCAGCAGATCGTTTCAACGAAGACGCACTCCGTGTTATGCGCGCAATACGATTTAGTGCAGAACTCGGATTTACCATCGAGAAAGAGACAATGGATGCGATCGTTGAATACGGACACCGTCTTGAACATATCGCAGGGGAGCGTATCCGTGATGAATTCATCAAGATCATCATGTCAGAGCGACCAATGGAAGGAATCATTCTCCTTCATCACCTTGGGGTATTGAAATATATTCTTCCTGAACTTGAACAAGGATTAAAGTGTGAGCAGAACGGAGACCACATCTATGATGTCTGGGAGCATAATCTACGCGCCCTGCAGCACTCAGCCGATCGCAATTGGCCGCTCCATGTCCGCGTCGCCGCACTACTTCATGACGTAGGGAAACCCGCAACAAGAAGGTGGTCGGATGAGAAAAAGGACTTCACATTCTATGGACACGATGTCGTCGGAGGAAAGATGACGAAGATCATACTTGAGAGACTTCGCTTTCCAAAACAGTTCACTCACGATGTTGCGACGCTTGTGCGTCATCATCTTTTCTTTTCAGATATCGAAAAGATCACTCTCTCTGCGGTGAGGCGCATCGTCGCAAGTGTTGGACCTGAACTTGTTTGGGACCTCATGCACGTACGCTCTTGTGACCGCATCGGCATGGGTCGTCCAAAAGAAACTCCGTACCGCTTACGCAAATATCACTCAATGCTCGAGGAGGCAATGCGCGCACCAGTCTCCGTTGGTATGTTAAAGATCGATGGAGCAAAGATCATGGAAGTGACAGGAAGCAATCCAGGAAAAGTCATCGGATGGACACTCCACGCACTCTTTGATGAAGTACTCGAGCAGCCTGAATACAATACCGCAGAATATCTTGAGAGGCGCGCACGGGAGTTGATCACACTCCCCGAAGATGAATTACGTAAATTAGGCGAAGCGGGGAAGGATAAAAAAGAAGAAAAAGAGGAAAAAGAAGTTGGGGCGATCAGAAAAAAATACGGAGTGAAATAAAAGATCTTAAACTTTTTATTCTCGCACCAAATAGATAAGCAGGGTTGGGTTCTGATTGTTAAGACAAAAAAATACCTCAGTTCGTAACTGAGGTATTTGTGTATCCATAAATACTTAGAGCTCAAGCAAGACTCTTGCACCTTCGTAAACACGAACGCGGATATCGTCATCGACAAGAACCTTCTTTCCCGAAAGAGAGATGAGTATCACCTTCCCGGCAGGTGTCGGATTTCCTTTTGCAACCAAATACAGATTTGCACGACGCTGATCTTCGTCCTCCATTTTTGCAAAGATGGAAACATCAAGTCCATAGAGGACTATTTTCCCGTGCGCAACAGAATCAAGACGCACACCAGAAAGTGCGAGCGAACCTCCAACCATCTTGTGCTTATGCACTCGCACAAGACGATTAGGCTGCCTCTTTGTGATGAGTGCACCATCGACAGAGATGAGGTTGACGCCTTCACTCGAAGGCTTGTCATCGCTGAAAACCATGAAGAAATTCTCTTCAGGGGTAGCGACAGCATCGGCCATCGTCTCTCCGCCAGCTGCCGAATCAAGAAAACGGATAATGACACCAGCCGTTGCATCACGAAGAAGAACGCCGGATGCTTCAGGAAAATCAAACTCAACTTGCATGTATTTCTCCTTGTAACAAGTAACAGATCCTGCCTAAGGCAAGAAAACCTAATGCAACATTGCTTTAAAAATGCAGGCTTGTCAATCATAGGCCATATTCATGGGTATCCAAATAGAGGACTCCGAGCGTCGCGATTTACGCAATAATAAAGATTGACAAAACCAATAATTGATGTACTATAACGTCTAGGCAGTTCCATTTGCCGATCCCATAAATTCTTTCTAAGGAGGTGTTCCATGAACACGCATGCACAGGCTTGGGCAACACATTCGGCAAATCCATTCACAGACGTCGGATCCTCGATCAACATCGTATTCACTCCCGACTGGAGCGAACTCGTCGTTGGTCTCTCGAAGAAAAAGCCGGTCTATAAACATCCTTGCGGGAAGATCGAAGAATGCGACGTCCCGTCCGCCATTCACCTGAACGACAAAGAGCTCGAAGACCTCACCGCAGCAAACTGCGCAAGGCGTGAACTCTTTCGCGAGACTGGAATTATTGATACGGAGCACGAAGAGCGCATCAAGCTCACCTACGTGCGCACATTCAATGGCGCACAAGGAAAACTCAAACAGTATCATTTTCTTGTTTTGCTCAAGGAGAAGCTCGAGCTCGAACAGACCATTATTGAAGCGGAAGAAATGAATCCGCCGGAATATTGGCCCGTCATCTTGGCGATCAAAGGAGGGGAAGGGCAAAAGAAATTGAACCCCTACCACCAACTCGCACTGTGCAAGTGCCTGCAAGAAATGGTTGAAGCGGGGCTCGGACACGACCCTCACTTTCCTGGTTTTCGTAAGTTACTCGAAAACATTTACGATGCAGGCATCGA
>DAIUCR010000009.1:3297-9421 GCA_036846065.1 Patescibacteria group bacterium
AAAAATATAATCGATACGCCAACCAACATTACGCTCACGTGCGGCGGTCTTCATGTCCCAATAACTATACGCACCTTCCTTGCTTGGATGAAAATGACGAAATGTATCAATGTATCCATGATAAATAAGTTCATCGATCCACGCGCGCTCTTCAGGAAGGAATCCGGTATTCTTTTCGTTTTCCTTTGGGCGAGCGAGGTCGATGGTTTCATGTGCAGTGTTTACATCACCACAAAAAATAACTTTTTTACCCTTCTTGCGAAGATATTCAATATGCTTTAAAAAAGCATCATAAAATTCGAGTTTATATTTTAGTCTTTCCGGACCACCGCCCCCATTGGGGAAATAGACATTCAAAAGGACAAAATCTTTATAATGTCCGATAATGATACGCCCCTCATCATCAAACTCTTTGATGCCTATTCCATATTCAACCTTAAGTGGTTTCTCTTTTGAATAAAGTGCAACACCACTATACCCCCTACGTCCTTTAGAAGAAGAAAAATAGGCAAAATACCCAGCAGGATTTCGGACCTCTTCGGGAAGCTGAACATCTTCGGCTTTTGTTTCCTGAAGCCCGAGGATATCTGGAGAGGTTTCGTGTAACCATTCCAAAAAACCTTTTTTTGCGACTGCACGCAATCCGTTAACGTTCCATGAAACGATTCTCATAAACACCATCATAACACGAGCACGGCCCAGTTTCACGAGGAACACAAGGGTCTGGTTATTCTTAAAATAATTTCCGTAAATAAATACAAAGCTAAAAAACGTGTCCTTTAAGAAAATATACTTATCGAGATCTTATCCTTCAAAAAGATATTACTTATCTTTCTTTTGTTTGCCGTGAAACATTTTATGCACCTCACGAAGCTGATTATCAGTCACGTGTGTATAAATTTGTGTCGTTGCAATATTTGCATGACCCAGAAGCGCCTGAACCGATCTTATATCCGCACCATTCTGCAATAGGTCTGTTGCAAAACTGTGACGAATAACATGTGGGGTAACTTTTTTCGAGATTCCTGCCTTTGTCGCATAATGTTTCACAAGACGTTCCACA
This sequence comes from Patescibacteria group bacterium, assembly GCA_036846065.1. Taxonomy (GTDB): domain Bacteria; phylum Patescibacteriota; class Minisyncoccia; order Phycocordibacterales; family UBA6899; genus MHLP01. Next base: position 4,361 of record DAIUCR010000009.1, read on the forward strand.
GAGCGGGAGGTAAGGCGGAGTGACCCCTCTTTCTTTGAAAGACCTTTTTCGCCACCACGTCCTATATGAATGAATAATGCATCATCAACATCTGTCCTTTTATTGAGATAATCTTTTATTGAATCTTTTGCAGTATCAGACAAAAAGACCACGCGAACTTTCTCTCCTTTTCCTCGCACAGAGAATTCATCACGAGAAAGATCAAGGTCACGAGAAAGCGAACAGAGCTCCGAGACACGCATACCCGTCGAAAACAAAAGTTCAAGTATCGCCTTATCACGCAACGATGCAAGATCAGAGCCTGATGGAGAAGCGAGGAGTCGCCCAAGGTCGTCCGTAGAAATAAGGTCAAGCTCTCTATCTGGAGTTTTTGCCAGTTCGATCTTTTCCGGAGAAAGCACCGAGATACCCTCCCGTGCGAGATACTTCAAGAACGCGCGAAGTGCAATAAGATAGTAATTTTGAGTCCTCCTCTTTAATGTCGCAGACGGGACGCCCCGCTTCGACTCACTTGCAAGTTGACGATTAAGCCAAAGGCGATATTCACGCACGATATCATAAGTGATATCTTCTGGATGTTTCACCTTCGCAAAGGAAATAAAACGCGTAAGATAACGATCATAATTCATGACGGTATGAATACTTCGTCCCTTCTCTATCTCCGTATATTCTAAAAAACGTCTTTTCCAATCGAGAATTTCCATTGCTCTATTATAAGACGTGTCGCGCAGTGTGCATACTTGTTGAAAAAAAATATTGCCAGTGCTACGATAGATATATCATTTTATCTTATGAGCATTGAAGGATATCCTACGCACGAAGAGGTTGGCTACAGAGAACAAGGAATAGACCCTGAGGTAGCTGCGGCATTTGCTCAAGCAGAGGAGGGAATGGAGCCGATCCCTCACCTTGTTGAAGTCGAGAACGTCGATGCACTTGCTGAGGAACTTGGAATAAGTCTCGAAGCACTCGAACAGTATCGCTCACTTAATAAAGGCGAATAGCCACTCAATATATGAACAACTTCGAACAGAGTGCGTTCACTTACGAAGACCTTGAACAGGACGGTCGCTCCTTCGACTCTGAACAATCTATTGCGAGCGGAGTGACCATCAGTAGCGAAACACTGACTGACGATGCGCAGGTCGAACAACGGACAGTTTATCGCGGCCTAGAGGATTCAGGTGTCTTCATTGAACCATTTGAGCAATTTTATTCTGATGGTGCAGCCCCCGAATTAAGCGCCCGATAAGGGACACTGGAACGCAAGCAAGGGGGCTTGCGTTTTTTTTTGTTCTGTGCTACGCTACGCCCCATGCTAACAGTCAAGAAAAAGGAGGTCATCATCGGAAAGCACCAGCGCCATGACACTGACACTGGTTCTCCGGAAGTGCAGGTTGCGATCTTGAGCCAAAAGATCAATGAGCTTGCAGCGCATTTGAAGGACAACAAAAAAGACCATCACTCGCGCCGCGGACTATTGAAAATGGTTTCCGACCGTCGTGCACACCTCAAATATTTGAAAAAGAAGAGCGAGACGAAATACAACGAACTCGCCAAGAAACTTGGAATTAAATAAGGTCTCTTTACAATAGCGCGTGGAAATCCACGCGCTATTGTTTCCCAAGTTCTCCACAACTCACTTTTTACACTGTTCAGTATATTTTTTAATAAATCGTTTTTTATTTTATGCCAATAACCAAACACAAAGACCAGCGAGTCGGTGTCTTCATCGATACGCAAAACCTCTACCACAGTGCGAAGAATCTCTATAGTGACGCCCGAGTAAATTTCGGGAACATCCTCGAAGATTCGGTTGCAGATAGAAAATTAATTCGTGCGATGGCATACGTCATCTCAACAAAGACCGGCGAAGAGCAGGCATTCTTTGGAGCACTCGAAAAGATCGGAATCGAAACACGTTCAAAAGAACTCCAGGAATTTTGGGGTGGAGCAAAAAAGGGTGACTGGGATGTTGGCCTGGCGGTCGATGCGATCACTCTTGCGCCAAAACTTGATGCAGTGATCATCGTGTCGGGAGATGGAGATTTTGTTCCTCTCGTTGAATATCTTCGCATCAACATGGGTACCCAAGTTGAAGTGATCGCATTTGGAAAGTCTGCTTCTTCAAAACTCCGCGAAGCAGCAGATAATTTCTTTGATCTCTCAGAAGATCCAGGAAGATACCTTATGGGTTACAGAGAAAAGCGTGCACCGCGAGAGCCACGCGAAGGGAATGGGGGGAAAGGAAAGACGCGCAAGGCGATATCTCTTTAATCTCAGAAGTATCTATTTAAAGACAAAAGAGCTACGATCGTAGCTCTTTTGTTTTAGGCCTAGTTTGCTATAGTAATCTCATTACCAGATAGCATCCGGATCATCGAATTGAATAGATATTCAAGACGAGAATCCGGATACTATTAGCATCTTATTATGCAAAAACAATCATATAGTATCGATATTGGAGGAAAAGTGCTCACAGCAGAATTCAATGATCTTGCTGATCAGGCACATGGATCAGTGCTCATGCGCTATGGAAACAGCGCAGTTCTTGCAACGGCGGTCATGTCGAACAAAGCAAAGGAAGGGGGAGATTTTTTTCCGCTGACTGTTGATTTTGAAGAACGTTTTTATGCAGCGGGACAGATCCTCGGGAGTAGATTTCTGCGCCGAGAAGGAAGACCCTCAGATGAAGCAATACTCTCTGCGCGTATTATCGACCGCACGATAAGACCTCTCTTTGATGGGCGTATTCGCAATGAAGTGCAGGTCATCACAACAGTGCTCGCAATAGACAAAGATACACCTGACATCATGGCAGTGAATGCCGCATCACTCGCTCTTGCAACATCAGACATCCCCTGGGATGGTCCAGTCTCTGCGGTGCGTGTCGCAAGACAAAATGGTGCATGGATCACACTTCCACCTTTTCGTGGTGATGAAGGAGAAGAGCTCGCAGAAGGTGACTGTGAACTTGTGGTATGCGGAAAAGATGGCAACGTAAATATGATCGAAATGAACGGAAGTGAGATCCCCGAGAATGTCGTCATGGAAGGTCTTACCTATGCGAGCAAGGAGATCGAGAAGCTGCAAATATTTCAAAAAGAGATCATCGCGAAATATGGAAAAGCAAAACGAACCATTACGCTTGCCGATGTTGGCGATGACATCAAAGCACTCTTTGCAGAAAAGATCGCACCAACACTCGAAGAGACGATCTTCTTTGAAGCAGGTCGTGCGCGCGAATATGCACTTCTTGAAGTGTGGATGAAGCATGTCAAAGAAGTTGAAGGAATGGACACAAAGCTCGCTGAGCAATATTTTGACGATCAAGTAAATGAGTTACTACACAAAAAAGCGATCGACGAAAACAAGAGACCGGACGGTCGTGGTTTCGATGATGTCCGCCCGCTTTTCGCACAAGCAGGAGGCATCTCTCCTGTACTTCATGGAGCAGGGGTGTTCTACAGAGGAGGAACACACGTGCTTTCAGTACTTACACTTGGAGGACCACAAGAAGCACAGCTTGTTGAAGGAATGGAAGTACAAGAAAAGAAACGCTATATGCACCACTATAATTTCCCTCCATACTCATCGGGTGAAACAGGACGCATGGGTGGCACAAATCGCCGAATGATCGGACATGGCGCACTCGCAGAAAAAGCACTTGTCCCCGTACTTCCTTCAAAAGAAAATTTTCCCTACACGATCCGTATCGTTTCCGAGTCGCTTGCATCAAATGGTTCCACTTCGATGGCGTCAGTATGTGGCTCTACGCTTGCGCTCATGGATGCAGGCGTTCCGATCAAGGAGCCTGTTGCGGGTATCGCATCAGGACTCATGATGGAGTCAGCAACAAAATATAAAGTGCTCACCGATATTCAAGGACCGGAAGACCATCATGGTGATATGGACTTCAAGGTTGCAGGAACAAAGAACGGCGTGACGGCGATACAGATGGATGTAAAAGTAGGAGGAATACCACTTCCAATATTGACCGAGGCGCTCGCAAAAGCAAAGGATGCACGCATGACAATATTAAAGACGATCACGACAACTATTGCAACGCCACGTGCGGACATATCACCATATGCACCAAAGATCGTTGTGATAAAAATAAAACCTGATCAGATCGGCATGGTCATAGGGTCGGGAGGAAAGACAGTGAATGAGATCCGCGAACAAACGGGAGCGGAGATCGATATTGAAGACGACGGCACAGTGTTCATTACCGGGAAAAATGGAAGTGCAGAGAAGGCACGTGACATCATTGCAGAAATGACTCATGAATATGTCGCAGGAGAAATGTTCAAAGGTGTCGTCACTCGACTGATGGACTTCGGGGCATTTGTAAAGATAGGGCACAGCGCAGAAGGACTTGTGCATGTCTCAGAGATCGCATCATTCCGCATCGAGCGTGTTGCCGATTATATGAAAGAAGGAATGGAGGTGCCCGTTGTTGTGAAAGAAGTAGATGAAAAGGGGCGCATCAATCTTTCTATTAAACGCGCAGACAAAGACTTCATTAAGCCCAATGAGCGTGATGCAAAACTCATCACAGAACACCGCACCACATCATAAAGAAACAAAATAGCCACTCTAGATCAGTGGCTGTTTTGTTGTGATCTACTTTATCGAATCATGTTCAAATGTATAATAGAGTGACATGAAAGAAATCGAGTACGACACGCCCACACAAAAAAGAGCGGGGAATCCGTGGGAAGAGGACGATGCCCGAAGCAGGGGAAGTCGCAGGGCGCCGACCGTGCGAACTTTTCGTGCGGACGTCGAAGAACTGATCCAAGAAAAAGGAACGACAAGAACACAGATCGTTATGGCTGAGGCTGCACGAAGAGAGGAGCGTGGACAGTCACGTCTCTTGCATGAAGAAGACGATTCTCACCTTGGTCGCGCGATCTTTCTCCTTGTTTTAATGTTCGCATTCGTGCTCGGCATCGGTGCATATGTACTCATTGGAGCAAAGATCTCTATTCCTTTTATTTCCGACAAGTCAGTACAAAAAGAGACACCGATCACTACTGATACGATAAATATTTTGAT
>DAIUCR010000009.1:9521-13185 GCA_036846065.1 Patescibacteria group bacterium
CTCATTGCGCTTACAACAAAACTCACTCAACAATAAGAAGTGTAGTACATAAGATTGCGCACGAGCCACACTTTCCGTATGATGAAATCATATGAGAACAGATATCACGGAATTGAAGCAACAATTGCAGGAAGAAAAAGCGTTACTCGAGCGCGAGCTCGCAAGTGTTGGACGTATTAACCCCGATAATCCCGAAGACTGGGAAGCAACGTCTGAAGATCTGAACATTCCACAAGCAGACATGAATGAACGCGCAGATGAGATCACTGATTTCGAGGATCGCAGCGCGATCGAGTATGAACTTGAAGAGCGTTACAACAAAGTGAAGGACGCGCTCGCGCGCATAGAGAACGGTACGTATGGTGTCTGTGTGACTTGCGGCCAAGATATCGAAAGAGAGCGGATGTCTGCGAACTCTGCAGCAACAACATGTAAGGCACATATGGGATAACTCTTATGGCGTTTGCAACCATCACCAGCGCTCAAGCAACACTCCTTGGAGCACAGGTTATTACGATCGAAGCAGACCTCACGAAAGGACTCCATGCATTTACTATCGTCGGCTTACCCGACAAGGCAGTCGAAGAATCGCGCGACCGAGTGAGTGCTGCGATAAAAAATTCAAACTGGAAGTCACCCAAACAACGTAATCAAAAGATCACGATCGCACTTGCACCGGCAAATCTGAAGAAAGAAGGACCAGCTTTTGATCTTCCTATTGCACTTTGTTATCTCCTTGCAACAGGAGACATTATCTTTGATCCTACGAACAAGATCTTTATAGGGGAACTTGCGCTTGATGGACATATTCGGCCAATTAAAGGTGCGCTCGCTATTGCGAGCAGTGCAAAGAAACTTGGCATCACAGAAGTCTATGTTCCGAAAGAAAACGCCGAAGAAGCTGCACTTGTTTCGGGGATCACGATTTTCCCCGTTACTTCACTCAAAGAACTTGTTTCTCATCTCGAAGAACATAAGCCCGACCGAGCAACGATCACTCCTCAAGAAAAAACCCTGATCACAGAAATTGCCCCAGCAACATACAACGGAGCATTCCTTGACATCAGAGGACAGGAGACCGCGAAGCGCGGACTGATGATCGCTGCGGCAGGCGGACATAATATTGCACTCTTTGGACCACCGGGGACAGGAAAGACCATGCTCGCAAAAGCATTTAATGAACTTCTCCCTCAGCTCTCTGAAGAAGAAACGCTTGAGGTTACTGCTATTCATTCAGTTGCGGGAGCGCTTAAGCAAACGATCATCACGCACCCCACCTTTCGTTCCCCACATCATACTGCATCCTATGTTTCGGTCATTGGTGGCGGAGCGATACCAAAACCAGGTGAAGTAACACTGGCACACCGCGGAGTTCTTTTCCTTGATGAATTTCCTGAATTCGACAAACGTGTCATCGAATCACTGCGTCAACCACTCGAAGATGGCGTGGTACACATCGCGAGAGCAAAAGGCTCTGAACGATTCCCCGCGCAATTCATGCTCATTGCCGCAATGAATCCTTGCCCTTGCGGATACCATGGCGACCCAAAGAAAAAATGTACCTGCACGCCAACAAGCATTACTCGCTATCAACAAAAGATATCGGGGCCGATCATTGATCGTATCGATATGTGGATCGAAGTTCCACGACTCGAGCATGCAACTCTTGCTCCAGGGAAACGCGAGGCGGGAGCAAGAGAGCAATTTGAAAATTTTATAAAACAGATTGTTTCTGCGCGCGCGCACCAATCGAATCGCTTTGCTCAATTTCCCCACATCGGACTCAATCGCGAAATGAGCGTGCGAGACATCGACACCATGATCAAACTCTCTCCAGATGTTCTCACGCTTTTAAATGAGAGTGCAAAACGTCTCGACCTCTCACCGCGCGCATATCATCGGGTCATCAAACTTGCTCGCACGATCGCCGATCTCGATGAATCACGCCACATCAAAGAAGCTCATATTTTTGAAGCACTGCAATACAGACCAAAGAGACTATTTGCATAATACTGGTTCGCAAAAGGACATCTCAGCAATACTATGAAAAAAATATCCATATTCTTCACTATTCTCATACTGACCTATCTGTCGTTCGTGGTCATAAGAAATAAAATGGAAAATACTCATGATGTGAATCTTAATCTTCCCGCTGGGACGTATGATCGTTCTCTGATTAGTACATACACAAAGAAATGCACTGAGACCGCACTACCCCGAAGTGAGTCCCCAAAGGGGATCATAGGCGTAAGCACTGTCCCTCCATTTAACGAAAGATATTACACACTCTCAAAAGAACTTGGAGCTACGTGGATGCGGACGGAGTTTGACTGGCGAGCAATAGAGCAGAGTGATGGAACTTATGATTGGACGGCTGCAGACAAAATGGTAAACGAGATGAATAAAAACAATTTTCATATACTTGGGACTATCGCCTATATTCCGACGCACCTACAGACTTGGGAGGAGATCCGTGATCACTTCCAGAAATTCACTCATGAACTCGGAAAGAGATATCATTCACAAGGAATTTCCTATTACGAGATCTTCAATGAACCAAACCTACCCGGATGGGGGTGGCTTGATAAAAGAACAAGTCCAGAGAACTACGTCGGTGAATATGCGATACTACTCGCGATTGCAAATAAAGAAATTCATGATATCGATCCGCATGCCGTCATTGTCCTTGGTGGAATTTCGTCTGATGCAATAAATGGTATGCCTTACCAAGATTTTACAAAAAAATTACTTTCATTTGAAAGCTCTAAATGTTTTGATATCTTTGCGTTTCATCCATACGGGCACGAGGGCAAATTCAAACAAACAGCAAAAGAATTAGCATCACTGCTAACGCAAAGCACCGCGACACCAAAGCCTATCTGGTTCAATGAATACGGCACACCTGAAAATAAAAAACTCACGCACACCATTGATTCGATGTTCAAGGAAAGAGACGCTGCCGACGCATGGTTTTGGTTCACGCTTCGAGACCTGCGCCCCAATAATCGATGGAACTATGGTCTTACTGATTACAACTTCGAGAAAAAAGACTCCTTCATATTTTTTCAGAAAAATATGAGCATAGAAAAAGCAACCGCAACAAGCACTCCTACCGTGAATGCGCAGTGATCGCTCCAGCTCTTCGCTCAAGGGCGTCGATAGGACGAAGAAGTTTTTCCTGCGCCTTCGAAAGAAGCGTGAAATGTCTCACCTCATCAAGATCTTCCGCGATCTTCCACGACCCATTTCCCGTGATCCAGATCTCGGGAGAATATTTCCGCAAATCAACAGGCGAGGAAAATGACCGAAGTGTCTTGATCCCATTCGTATCATAGTATTCATTGAAGTATGACATCGTAAGCTCACGGAGCGTGCGATACACAGGGTCGCGATAACGGACATATGCATGATTCCCCTTACTAATGGCGCCCCAATGTTCATCGTGCTTAAAAAGTGCAACAACATGATCATAGTCATCTTTTGTAGCCGTCATATCCATAATGAGCGGGCGCCCACCATTCACCCAGAATGCGAGCGCAGCAAGGAGTGCGCCCTCAATGCAATGTGCGCGACGAGTAGTAAGTACTTCGCGCACCGACATACAAGAATCGCCATTTAGTTCAAAATTTTGCGGAATTGCGGAGACAAAATCTTGGATCTTCTC
>DAIUCR010000009.1:13285-25814 GCA_036846065.1 Patescibacteria group bacterium
CGCCATTTAGTTCAAAATTTTGCGGAATTGCGGAGACAAAATCTTGGATCTTCTCCGGAGTATCAAGGCTTTTCAATAATTGCAGCTCGTCCTCATGAAGACCTATGTTTTTATTATCAAATTTTTTCATTTACGTGCCCTCTTATTGTAAATGAAGTATGGAATAAAGAGAAAGACAAATTTAAAATCCTTTTTCACTTGGGATGAAGCGTGAGGCATCGACACGGCAAACTTTTAAGTAATACGTTATTACCTTAAATCCATTTTAATTCTGAATACAGAGCAAGGCGTGGAGGAAGAATATTTTGAAGCTGTATGAACAATACTGCGACAAAATTTCTGACGAACACAACGATGCTATGTGTCAGAATTAAAATGGATTGCGTGCGCCGCGGATCTCAAAGTGTAGATGCGGACCCGTTGAACGTCCCGTATTACCTAAATACCCGATCACCTGTCCTTGTACAACATGCTGCCCAGAGGAAACCGCAACTGAGAGCATGTGCGCATAGAGCGTCTGAGTACCATTACCATGCTTGATCACCACATAATTTCCATAGCCACCATTGTACCCACCCTGACGTGCGAGGATAACATCACCTGACGCTGCGGCCATGATAGGTGCTCCGACATACGCACCAAAATCAATACCATTATATCCATGAAGTCCTTGAGTCTTTCGATACTGTGCAAGTGGTGCTTGATAGTACCCGTCATACGTTGGACCTCCTGCGCCCTTTAATTTTGAAGTTGCAGGACGAACAGTCTTCGGAGGAGCAGACTCTATCTCCCCATCGGGAACAATGATGACCGAATCAATGGCGAGTGTATTTCCTGCCAAGCCGTTATAAGAGCGGATCTCATCCGGATCTCCTTTGTATCTTTTTGCTATACCATCAACCGTATCGCCTTTTTTAACGATATGTTGAACACCAGAGACGGGGAGCACTGCGAGTGTTTGGCCGATCGTCAATTTATCTCCCTTATTCATATTATTTGCCCAAAGAAGTGTACTCACTGAAACATTGAACATCTTTGCGATCGAGACGAGCGAGTCACCCTCACGCACGACATACACACTGATCTGCCCATTATCATAATCATCCTCACTCACGTCAGCGAGCCCTCCGGCAGGTCCAACATCTGGCAACAAAGCACTTCCACCTACGGTATTTACCTCCGACAATGCGTCACGTGAAGCAAAATCAGAACCAACCGCAACAGCAAGGAGAGATACATTCTGAGAATTGATCGTCTTCTCCTCGATGTTCACCTTTGTAAAAATATCCCCAAAGAACGAGAAAAATCCCGCTTCCACAATAGCAAAAGGAATAAGGAGGGATAGCACAATGAACGAGCTAAGCTTCTTGAGTGAAAGCTCTCGACTCGAAACGGTATGTAGTCGACGTGCATCGTAAAAACGAGTGCGTCCGACGTTTGATATATCTGGTTTTATAAGCCTATGTGGATGTTATACGTCCTGAGTTTCATTTCGTTCTTACCGTGGAAACCTATTCGTTCTCGTTCTGTCGTTTGACAACCTTATAGAAAGATTATATCCGAATAAAAATACCCGAGTCAACCATTTTTTTGAGTTTTTTATGTTTTTCAAGAATATAAAATAGCTATTTTAATCATATTTTTAGCCATATTTTAAAAAGACTATTTTCGAAAGCCCTATTATCTCCCTTTGCAGAGCCATATTTTTCATCATCCCGCTCGTGTCGGAATAATCCTAAAATACCCTTTATTTAAGCCATTTTTTATTTTTTTCGGAGATATTGCCAAAGGGTGTTAATATAATGCGTAATGAAAAACCTTCTTTTGGGTCTCAATCCCGAACAACTTCGTGCAGTAGAGGCAACAGAAGGCCCCGTCCTCATTGTCGCAGGTGCCGGAGCAGGAAAAACTAAAACGCTTACCCATCGCATTGGTCATCTGATCGAAAAAGGGGTTCCACCTGAAGCTATACTTGCCATCACTTTCACTAATAAGGCAGCAAAAGAAATGCGCGAGCGCGTCTTTCGTATCCTCGACAGGGCTCCTGAGCGCGGTTCATGGGGAAGAGTAAGCGGTGTTCCTTTTATTGGCACATTTCATGGACTTGGTATTACGATGCTTCGAGAAAAAGGGGAGGCTATTGGTATTTCCAAGTCAGCAACGATCCTCGATCACGATGACTCTCTTAAACTCATCAAAAGGGCAATGAAAAAAGCGGGTGTTGATCCCAAGCAATTTGAGCCCCGAAAGATTCAATCCCTCATTTCTCGACACAAAGGAAATATGGGCACCGTAGACACCATAGATCAGCTCACGAAGAATACCCACCTCGCAACAGTACTCAAGCGAGTCTTTACACTTTACGAACAATCTCTCCGCGAAGAAAAAGTGCTCGACTTTGATGACCTTCTTGAGAAAACTGTCCGATTACTCCAAGAACACCCTGACGTGCGGCACTACTACGAGGCAACCTGGCAGTATATCCATGTTGATGAGTATCAAGACACCAATCAGGTTCAATATCAGCTCGTCCGGCTGCTTACTGGCGCACGAAAGAATATTTGCGTTGTCGGTGATAGTGATCAAAATATTTATAGCTGGCGCGGGGCATCGATCGCGAACATCTTGAATTTCGAAGAAGATTATCCCGGCGCACAAGTCATCTTGCTTGAAGAGAACTATCGCTCGACGCAAACAATACTCTCTGCGGCGAATAACGTCATCGCAAAGAACACGATGCGTAAAGAAAAAAACCTCTTCACAAAGAATGGTGCGGGGGAGCCCATCGCACTCTTTGCATCCTATGATGAAGGTGACGAAGCAAGGCGTGTCGCAGAACGCATCGCAACACTCCTTCGCGCGGGAATAGATGCAAGCGAGATCGCCATTCTTTATCGCACAAACTTTCAGTCGCGCGTGCTCGAAGAAGCTCTTCTCCATTCAGGGATCCCGTATCAAGTTCTTGGTGTTCGTTTTTATGAACGCAAAGAAGTGAAAGATGTTATTGCTTATCTGCGTGCAGCGCAAAATCCATCTTCAACACTCGACCTTGAGCGCGTCATCAATGTTCCTGCACGCGGTATCGGCAAAGTGACCCTTGAAAAGATATTAAGTGGGCAAAAAGACAAACTTCCACAAACGATGCAAGTAAAAGTTGCGAATTTTTTCACATTACTAAAACGTATCAATGCTGCCACGCAAACAATGAAGCCATCGCAGCTCATTGCCTACACCATCAAAGAAACAGGGCTCGAAAATATGTTCGGTGAAGGGGATGAAGAAGACACCGAGCGCCTCGCGAATATCCGCGAACTTGTCTCCGTCGCGACAAAGTATGATGCATTCGAAGGGACGGATGGTATTGCGCAATTCCTATCAGATGTCGCACTTGAGTCAGATCAGGATACCATTAAAGAGAATCAGAGTGCGGTACGCCTCATGACTGTGCATGCCGCAAAGGGGCTCGAATTTTCTCACGTCTTCATTACCGGACTCGAGCAGGACCTCTTTCCATCGCGACGCGCAGGGGATGAACATAAAGACGTCGGAGAACGCGAAGAAGAGCGCCGCCTCTTTTATGTTGCACTCACTCGTGCTGCCAAAAAAGTATTTCTCTCATATGCATCGTTTCGTACCATATTTGGTCAACGCCAGATCAATGTGCCCTCTGAATTTCTCTCAGATATCGATGATACACTTATTGCATCTGAATCTCGTGACGGGAACAGCATGGGAGGACAGCAAAAAAGAAAAGTGAGCCTCTTGGGTTGGGATGATGATAACGAAGACGTTGTCTATATATAGAACATGAGTACCTTTGCAAAAAAATCTTTAGGTCAACACTTCCTGCGCTCCACGCATGCACTGAATAAGATGGTCGAAGCAGCAAATATAACCCCAGGTGATATTGTGCTTGAAATAGGACCAGGAAAAGGGGCGCTTACTGAGAAGCTTGTTCAAGCGGGAGCTCGAGTTATTGCCGTCGAAAAAGATGATCGCTGTATAGGACTCCTTGATGAAACATTTGCTCATCTTAAAAAAGAAGAGCGACCAATTATTATTCATGGTGATATTCTCGATGAGAACATTCAACGAACGATCTTTGATGCAAAACATCTCGGCGCAAGACCTTACAAACTTGTCGCAAATATTCCCTACTACATCACCGGCGCACTCTTCCGACTCTTCCTTGAAAATCTTCGCCAGCCAACCTCACTCACATTTCTCATACAAAAAGAAGTTGCGGAGCAGATCGTCTCACGAGGAGGAAAAGAAGGAATACTCTCGCTCTCAATAAAAGCGTACGGTGAGCCTCGCTATGCCGGAAAAGTAAGCCGAGATGCGTTTAGTCCTCCACCAAAAGTAGATTCCGCGATCATTCATATTGCAGACATCTCGCGCAATAAACTAGGGAAGCTCTCAGATGAAGATTTTTTCCGCGTACTCAAAGCAGGATTCCGCGCCCGAAGAAAAAAACTTCTCGGTAATTTAAGCGATGGACTCTCTCTATCAAAGATTACGTTAAGTGAGATATTCCTCGAGCTCGGCATCAGTGTCGACATAAGGGGAGAAGATCTCGCGCTCCCAGAGTGGGTGGCGCTTGCAAAAAGACTTTCACAAAAATAGTTTGTCCATAAAAAAACATCCAAGGCGAGACCTTGGATGTTTTTTATTCTTTACTACTACATCGACGTACCCACCATATACATCGTTCCTGCAGTAGGAAGAGTCGCACAACCCTTTCCGACATAGTAACGACACGACCCTCCTGATATCCATGTACCAAGCATCCATGAACCGATCGTAGTGATCTTGTAGTATGGATAGAGCGTGGTGACTCCGGGTTGATAAATAAGCGGTAGTGTGACCGGAGTTGGGCTCGCAAGATCTTTAAAATAGATCGCAAAGTTTCCCGAGCAAGTACAAGTGAAGACGTACGTTATCATTCCACCAAATGGATTACCTATCGTCGGGCCCGGAGAGTAACTAGAGCTACTCGAAGAAGAGGAGGAAGAGGAGCTACTCGAAGAAGAGGAGCCGGCCGAAGAGGTAGAAATAACACCTGATGAGTCGGTATTTATTCCCGTAACACCGGTCGCAATAGAGGAAGAATCTCCCGTGACAGATGTGAGTGCACTAGAAACGGTGGTTGAGTTTGCGGTGGATGCAAAACCGGTCGAGAGTACGTTCGAAGCTGCTGTGGAAACACTTCCAACCGCCCCAGAGAGAGTTCCTGATATTGTTCCGGAAATACTCGTAGAGAGAGTTGAAAGACTAGAGGAAAGCGATGTGATCGAAGCAATATCTGTCGAAGAAAGAATAGAGTCCAGTGAAGCAGCAGTCACACTTGAAAACGCATCAGTTACAGAATCAAGAGCAACGGTCAACTGTCCCTGAATACCCTCGATGACACCAGATATTTTCGTGATATTCGATAGTACACCCGCAGTAGCATTGTCAATCGCGGAGCTTACTGCGGTAACATTACTTATCCCTGTAAGTGAAGCAAGTTGTGTGTTGATAAAATTTTCCACACCAACAACACTTGAGAGCGGCGAAGTGAGCCCACCAAGAGCGCTCGTAATATTTGATTCAAGCACTGTCTGTATTGCGCTCGTGAGTTGAGCAGTGGACAGTGTACCGATACCCGATTGAATGGTTGCGACTGCTCCACCTGTTACCGAGCTTATCTGAGTTGCAACAAGATTGTTGATATTGCTAATACTCACGGTTCCTGTAAGTCCTTGAATGTTCGCAGTTGCAGCAGAGATGATACTTGCCTGCTGTGCAAGAGAAAGAGTTGCAACACCTGAAGCGATCGCGTCGTTCACCGCAGCGGTCACAACACCTTGCACCTGGGCAGTAGTAAGTGAGCTAATATTTGTCACTTGAGTTAGCGTCAATGAAGAACTTGCGAACACCTGGTCAACAAGCGCAGGAATGGTATTTACCGCAGCTGCCTCAACTTGACCGGAAAGAGTCGTGAGTGTTGCCTGTGTGGAGGTGATCGTTGTCTGTGCGGCAGTAAGACTTGCAAGAGGATCGGAGAGATCGACTGGCGCAGCTGTCACAATGCGAATTGTCGCAGGAACGACAAGTGCGAGTGCAGCGAAAAGAACAAGTCCTGCGCCCATGCGTGCTTGTATTTTTTTTGAGATAGGTTTCATCATGTTTTTATTTATTAAGCACTGCAACTAGATCTTTAAATAGAAGACGGATCCTCCACTTATTCCATTGTCATTCATAATATAGAATCCCTGTGGATCTTTTATATCGAACTCTGGACGATCTTCTCCTACGCTAAGCTGCAAGAGCGGAGGTGCAACAGTGAACTGAAGAGTTTTCCCATCAGCCGAAGGGATGTCCTTGATAATCCCGTATGAAATATCAATAGAATTTCCCTGAGGAAGGAATCCTGTACCCGTCACAGTCACCACTGTTCCGTAAAATCCTTCTTTTGGAGTAAAATCAGTAACCACAGGAGGAGACACTTTGGCATCAGTGATAATAAGGAATGTTTTCCTTGTATCTCCCTTACTACTACTTACCCAAAGTTCATACTTTCCAAGAGGTATATCCGTTGGCACAATGAACGAAACTCCTCCATCGACCGTTGTCGCATCTGAGATCGTGCGAGTACCCAAGTGCACAACATTACCCGAAGACGCAAATCCGACTCCCGATATACCCACCTTTTCACCTCGTGCGGCAGTATATGTCGAAAGATAAGTGAGGACAGGTACAGCAGAAGAGAAAGAACTTAACCCAGATGCGCCTGAAAGACTAGCACTTCCAGAAGTTGTCGTGCTCGGAGCAGGAGAACTTGCCGCCGCAGCAACCGATGACTTCGTTGCAGCAGGAACAACTGTAGATTTCACAGCCACAGCCTGCTGCGTATTACACAAGGCCAACATCTTGGCTCTGGTAAATGAGCCAACATATCCACTACCCAGAGTAAGCCCCACAGGGGTGAGGACTTCATTCTTGTACATCTCTTGGAATTTCATCACCGCAGCTTTTGTGATATTACCAAAATACGTCGTCTCGTTTCCTGGAGACCCTGGCCCCGTAAGTGCGAGCTGTGTTTCCTTGCTTCCATTGAGCACCTTTTGAAGTAGCAGCACATCGTCACCACTCATTCCGACACGTAAATTACGAGACAAGAGTGCGCAACCAGACCCCGAGAGTGTCGCAGCAGATGCTGATAATGCAATTCCGAAAAGTAACACTGAAACAACGCCCGCTTTTAAAATTTGTTGCACCGGCATGTTCTATTGGATGTTAATAATTAATTACATTCATTATAGCAGCGCAGAACTTACACACAAAGATTTTATTAAGCACGCAAAAAAGAGGACTCATGAACTTATGTACCAAACCTATACAAAAAACTTACGTAACAACGATCTACAGACTAAACATGCCCTCAGTAGCAGTAAAACATTGCTATCTTAATGAATAGTTGATAAAAGTATTGACTTTTTATGGATATATCCCATAATGGCAAACAGGCTAGTAGGAGGTTCATTACATATATGGAGGTTCATTATGAACAAGTTTTTTGGAGTGTTACTTGCAATACTGTTTACTGCGTCGACGATCGGACATGCGGGTGCAGCAAGTAAGCGCGCGCAAGGCGGACCAACAAACCCTGGAGACATACGGCTTCAATACAGTAGTCACGCGCGGTCGCATGTTCCGAGCGACATCAAGAGTCTTCCTGGTGACGGATTTGCCTGCAACAAGCAAGGCAAAAACATGAATTCTGGTTCGAATACCAATAAAGACGAAGGGCGCTGCATGAAATACCACAGTGCGTCTGAAAATTCGAATTGGGTAATCCGCTACGCGGGAACTGGTGGAGCACAGCAAGTATTCAAATTAGATAAAAACAATTTGAAGCTTTGGGTGGCCTTCGAAGCAGAAAATTCTACGGCAATTACCTATGCGAGTGCCGAAGCACAAAACTCCACAAACAAAACAAGTGAGGGTGTGAATACTGAAGTTGCACAATCTCCTCAACCGGCGAAGGAAAATTGCGGAGGAAAAGGCTTCATCGAAAAAGCAGCGTGTGAAATGCGCAACGCAGGCATCGAACGCGCAGTTGGTGCGATCATGAAGTAAAAATAAAAAATATGAACGGGGCAGTATGCCCCGTTTTTTTTATTTGCAAAATTCGCCTGACCTTAATATTAATTTTCAAAAAATATAAACTCAATAAATACTTATCCACAAATTTTTTTCCCACATAGACCACGAATCATTTATTGTTGCTATAATAATAGAACCTTTGCAAACCATGGACCTTTCTCGCATTCCACACAAAAATCTTCTCGCAAGCGGTGCGCTCGCACTCATGATTCTTGGTATCGGCGTTTATATAAATAAAACGCCAACGAACGACAAAAAACTGGCTGCAGATGAAATAAACGTAGGCACGGATAGAAGTGATGATATTACCGTCCGCGATTCTGACGATGACGGCCTTGCAGACTGGGAGGAGCGTTTATACGGTTCAGACCCGTTTAATTCCGACACTGACGGGGATGGAACATCCGACGGGAGAGAAGTAAAAGATGGGAGAGACCCCTTAAAACAAGGCCCCGATGATAAAATGCCTATTATACAGGACCCTAATTTTGCGACTTCATCAACAGACCTTACAGGACTCAAGAAAGAGTTTTTTGCAAAATATCTTGCAACACAAAGTAAAGAAATTCGCGAAACGACCTACCGCGACCTCATTTCTGGATTTAATCCTAAAAAATTCAGACCCACAAACGAACTAACAGATCTTGTCATAACATCAGGAGACGATGTTGAGACTTTGCGAGAGTACGGAAATGCATTTGGTTTACTTATCCAAAAATACACCGTCCGCACACACCGCACAGAGGAAGAGATCCTTGAAGATGGGCTACGCACAAAAACAGACACCACACTCAAAGAGCTTCAGCTCCCTGCCGTAACCTATGAAAACTTCTCAAAAGATCTTAAGAAGATCACCGTCCCATCAGGACTCGCAAAGCATCACCTACTCATCGTGAATGGTTATGAGGGTATGGCAAGAGGATTAGTGGGAATGAAAGTCTTATTCTCTAATCCTATTGATGGTGCGGCAGGATATCAACGATACACTCTTGCACGCCTCGATGTTACGACGGGGTACGCAGGCGTAGTGTCATACTTCGCAAGTCATGGAGTCACTTTTACAAGCAATGAACCAGGGTATCCGCTTTATGCGAACACAGTAAAAAAGGAAGATAGCAAAACAACCTCCATTTAAAAAAATTTTATGATGCTATATACTACTAATATGAGGAAATATAAAATGATCGTGAGTAAAATATCTATGGTAGGGTTTTTTACATTACTTGGATTCCTTATATCTCCTTCATTCGCAAGCGCACAAGCATATGTCCCCGTCAAAGACATTGACCTTAATCCCGCATTTAACACGTATTCGAATAACTTTGATAATTACGCAACGGCGTTCGATAATTATGCAACTCTTTTTGATGAGTCGGTAAACACAAACACGGACTCTCTTCGAAATATTGTCGCAAGCGGAGACCCTCAAGGAGTATCAAAAGAAAACTGCGCACAAGGGAACAGCCCTAATCCTGTTTTTGCATATTCCGGTGATCATCCATGGGCGAGAGCTGTCGCATCAACAACTACTGGCGTCCTACCAAGCAGCTTCCCTGTCATAAAGATCAACTCCAGCGCCTCCGTACGCTGTTTACTCCAAGAGATCGTTGAGTGGCAGAAACTTGGACTCAGTCTCCAAATACACACATTACTAAAAACCTACATCGCTGACGCACAAACAAAGCAACTCAATAACCAACTCATGAATCAGGTTGCTGCCGCAAACCTCAATTGGGCGAAGTCAGGAAATCAAGTAGATAATAATGGAATACTCTCAAGTGAGCCGGTTTACAACACCAACCGAAGCCAGAGTGAATATAACGTAAAGAGTCGTCAGCTCGACCATATCACCGACCAAGCCTCAGCAGATCCACTCGCAGGAAACCCCGTAGGTTCCCTCGGCATCTGTCAGCCATGGCGCCTTGATACCACCGCAAACATGGTCCGCAACAATCGTGACCAAGTAGAGGACCCATCAGACAGCATTGACTCACAAGCAACAAATTGTAATCTCGATCCGTACATCAATCCAAATGATTACAGTAAATTCTCTGAAAGCTTTAACGACCCATCAAGTAGCAAGGGTGGGCTTGCAACATTCTTAAGCACGCTCACAAACTTAGGAAACTCTCCACTTGGAGCATCAACAGCAGCAGACTTCGCAGCCGAAGGAAGATTGAAGCGACAAGAAGAATCCACGCGTCTCGAGGCAGCAAACACGGGCTACAAACCCACAAAGGTATGCTCTGGACTTCCAAGCGACCCATACTGTCTTGATCAACAGAATTCAACCGCGATCACACCAGCAGGACAAAATGAGCGTAATCTTGGAGATGTTGCACAGCAAGGTAATCAGCAAATACAGAGCGGTGGGACACTTGACGCAATAACGGGAAGCACAACGGAAGTACAGTCAACTGAGCTTAATACGAATTCAGGACTTTTTGGTTACGACGAAACCGGGCTCGCAACAAGTCAAACGGTTGTGAATAATCTCGTTAAAGAACTTTACGACACGATACTAGTTGGTTATTTTGGTATTGATAATAATCCAAGTCTTGCAAATGGAGGTATTCCGACAACGGAATGGGCGCAAGCAACAATGCTCATGATCTATGACGAAATGAAATTTGATGACAATGGCCCACAGGTTGTTGTAACAAATAATCAGGATGCGGTTGATACACAGTACTAAATCACATGACTTATCATTCAGTATCGTGGATAGTTCGTTTCGTTCGAAGTTGATTCAGTGAAGTTCCGCTTAATATGCTTATGACCAGTAAATCTTTCAAAAAACAAAAACGAGGAAGTGCACTCATGGTGCTTGCATTTTTGTTGATTGGATTTTTTACCTCAGTAAATAGCGCCTTCGCCCACCCATTCATTGCATCTGCTCCAAGCGCAGGAAATGATATCTGTTTTCAGGCAACTGACGTTGATAGTGGATTATTTACAACACAGACATACTGTTACCCATCTCTCGCTGCTTGTGAAACAGACTATGCGGCAGTGGCCTGGGCAGAACATGCCGGTTCTTGTATAGAAAATTTCTCAAAAAAAAGTTGGACAGAAAAAACATCTGAGCAAGCAGGGAAGGTGGTATCAGATGCGGTCGGAGGAATACTCGACGCAGCGGGAGACCTTCTTCTTTCTCCACTCGTTCTTCTCTCATGGATCTTCTTTAAGACCGCAGGTCTATTCCTTGCAGGGATGGGCTCACTCCTTGATATTGCGATCAGTTCGACCATCAATGGTGATTTCTACAAAGGCCTCACTGTCATTGATATCGGTTGGACGACAATGCGCGATTTTGCAAACATGTTCTTCATCTTTGCCCTCCTCTTTATTGCGATCAAAACGATACTTGGACTTGCGGGGAGCAACACGAAACGATGGGTAGCACATCTTATTATTGCTGCACTGCTTATCAACTTCAGCCTTTTCATGACAAAAGTGGTCATCGATGCAGGCAATGTTCTCGCTTGGGGATTCTGGGATAAAATGCAGATCACCTCAGGTGGCGTATCCGGACCAACCGCAACAATGCATCTCCTTGAAGGATTTAAGTTGCAATCTGTAGTAAATCCAGTTGATTCAAGCGGAACACCAATAGACCTGGATTCGAGCACAAAGATCATGCTCTACCTCGGTGGAGGACTCATGATGTTCATTGCGGGATACGTGTTTCTTGCGGGAGCTATTCTGATGATGGTGCGCAGCGTTACACTCATTGTTCTCATGATTCTTTCTCCTATAGCTTTTCTTGGCTTTGCACTCCCCGTCGGAAGCAGCCTCGGAAGCAAGTGGCTTAGTAAACTTATCGGAAGCGCCTTTGTTGCACCCGCATTCGTTGCAATGTTGTACCTTGTTTCCACGATCATAAACTCCCCAGACCTATTTAAATTAACAAGCGCTCAAGGTAAAAGTATTGGTGGTGCAATAGCGGGAGACATATCAAGCTACGCCATCATCTACAACTACTTATTAATGATTATTCTCGTCCTCGCGTCACTCAGTGTCGCAAACGCAGTGAGCGCGGGTGCGGGCTCACAAGCAGGAGCATGGGCGAAGAAGGGCCTTGGTGGTGGAGGAGCTGTAGCAGCACTCGGTTTTGGCGCAGCAGGCAGACAGACAATTGGCCGTGCGGGAGCAAATAAATTGAAAGACGCGGAATGGGTCAAGGAACAAAATCGTCTTATCGCAAAGGGAGGAATGAGAGGGCGGCTCGCAAATATTGAGCTTGCCGGATACCAGAAGGCAAGCAAGGGAAGCTTTGATGTTCGCAATGTAAGCGTGATGGGCAAGAACGTAAATAGTGCCCTTGGATATGGTGGCGTTAATGTCGGCCAAGGAGCAAAACGCAGTTATGATACGC
>DAIUCR010000009.1:25914-34845 GCA_036846065.1 Patescibacteria group bacterium
CTTGGATATGGTGGCGTTAATGTCGGCCAAGGAGCAAAACGCAGTTATGATACGCACGGCGCAGTACTCAGTTCTGTGACTGGTGGATACAGAGGAACAGAGAAGGAGGCGGAGATACTCAAAAAGAATGAGGAGCGCTTCAAGAATGCACCAGATGCGCAAGATGCAGAAAATCGCAGAATGATTGGAGCGTCTTATGATACCGCAAAACACAAGGAGGTTCGCGAGAAGCTCGCAAGTGATATTCGTGTAAAAGAACAGACCGACATCATAAAAGCAGAGACCGACAAAGAAAAGGATATTAGATCTAAACTCAAAGAGGGGGCAATCACCAAGGAAGATGCTGAGGGAGCACTGAAAGCAGTCACCGAAGCAATTGGACAAGCAATGAAGAAGGTCCCTCCACGTAAGATCGCCGACATGATTCCTCTCTATGCCGGGAGCGAAGCATTTGCAGGAAATATGGATAGGTCCGCTCTTCATACTGTCCACCAACAAGCACTTGAAGGGAAATACGACACACTTGATCTTAAGGATGCCGCAGGAAGCCCAGTGAACTTCTCTGACCATCTCACAAAATCAGTCATGGGGGGAAATAATGAGGATGCGAAAAAGTATCTCATGAGCACCGAAGGACAAAAGAGACTCTTCAATTTTGATGCAGAAAAATACAGACCAGATTATGAAATAGCACAAAAAAGTAGGGACAGGATTGCCAACATTGATCTCGCTCATGATGCAGCACTCGCTGAAAATGCGAAGATCGATGCAGCATCTGCCGCCAAAGTAGCGGAAGAGGCCGCAAAAGCAGCAGCAAAAAGAGCCGAAGAGTCAGCAGCCTTTGCAAGCACGATCGGTGTTGCGGGACAAAGCTATAGCAAACGAGCATAAACATCATGGCAGATACATACACAAAAGAAGAGCTGATGGAGATATATCGAGGACTTCCTGAAGAAATAAAGGATGCGATGTTCTCTCCCGCAACAACAGACATCTTTGACGCGATCAAAGAGAAGCAAGCACTTACCGATGAACAGCGTGAGATAATGTCTGTGTACACAGGTTTTCTTATGATGGGAGTCCTCCCTCCGGAAAAATATGTATCAACACTCATTGAGAAAATGGGGATCGACAGAGAGAAAGTAGCATCAATCGCACAAATAATAAACCGAGATCTGTTCAATCCAATAAAAGATATTCTTAAAGAAGTACATACTCCGCAAAAAAATACAGAGGAAACATCAACCTCGACTCCTACTCCAATGGCAAGAGAGGTTATTATTGAACCAACTCATACTCCAATGAGCACACCCGCTGCGCCCACACCAGTAACACAATCAACCTCTGGAGCATCCACCACACCACGAGTAACACCAATGATGATGCCTGAAGTTCCAAAACCAGAAGCTCTTACTGAGCAAGCCCCAATAACACCGACTCCTCAACCCACACCAGTAGATGTGGCGCCAATTTCCACTCCAACACCAAAAGAATCTCTTCCTGTTTCAGGAAATAATCCTCAAGGAGCAGTAACGCAACCACACATTGGAAGTATTTTTGAACAAAAACTTGGAGGAGAATTTCGCCTTAAAAGCGATGCTGCGGCATATACGAATCAAGTAAGTGGCGAGAATACTGGAGCACCATCGAATAATCCCCCTGCATAACATTTAACCACAGGTGAATACTGGGTAGAGAGGCAAGGTTGGGTTATAATAGAACGTATGCAGTTTCAAGTTCCTCAATTTCTCGACGTCGAAGACAAGATCATTGGCCCATTCACAATTAAGCAATTCCTCTATCTCACAGGAGGTGTTGGTATGGGATATTTAGCAATGAGGTTTATCCCTTTCGTCGGTATGATTATTGCGCTTGGCGCAGTTGGACTTGGTGGAGCACTTGGATTCTACAAGATCAACGGAAAGCCATTTATATTTATCATTGAGGCAGGATTCAATTATCTCCGCAGCACCCGATTATATATTTGGAGGCGTCGAGAAAAAGACGATCAAGTCACTCTCAACCTCACTGGCTTTACCCCAGAAGCACACCATAGCGGTGGTATGCCTATCGCAGGAGCGGCAAGCAAGCTGAATGAACTTACATGGGCTATGGATATCGAACCAGATAATTCTGTGGAGATAAAGAAAGTTCACTCTGATTCTCCGATCGTTTAATGTATAATAAAAGCCTATGCCAGTTCCAGGAAAACCTTCACAAGATTTCATCCCAATAAAAGACATCCGCAATGGTGTCATGGTGCTTAACAATGGAGATCTTCGTATGATGCTCATGACTTCTTCGCTCAACTTTGGACTCAAGTCCACAGACGAACAAGCAGCGATCATCATTCAATTTCAAAACTTCCTAAACTCACTCGAATATCCTGTGCAGATATTCATCCAATCAAAACGTCTTGATATTCGTCCGTATCTACAAATGCTTGAAGAGCGTGAAAAAGTTCAGCTTATCGATGCGATGAAGATCCAAGTACATGAGTATATCGGCTTTATTCGTGAATTCACTGGCCGAACAAATATCATGTCAAAGACATTCTTTATCGTCGTACCTTACAGCGCAGGAATCAAACTCGGAGGGTCAAGCGGAAAAAATAGTGGAGGACTCTTGGGTGGACTCATGGGTGGAGGGAAGAAGGGCGCCACAAAAAAGCCATCCGCGGAAGAATTACAAAGCTTTGAAGAAGCTCGCATTCAACTCGAACAACGAGTCTCTATCGTCGAACAAGGTCTTGGGCGCTGCGATATTCGTACCACACGATTAGGAACAGAAGAGATCACGGAGCTTTTTTATAAGAAATTTAATCCGGGAGAGCTTGATGCTTCGGTGGCTTAATTGATCTATATATGGCGAATACTCAAAAAGGATATGAAATGTTGAATGTCACAGGAGCACTTCCTGCGGACATCTACGAGGCAACAAACCTCGACATGAAGGACATTCTTGCGCCTGCCGCAATAAAGGTCACTCCAAAAGAGATCTACATCGGAGAGAAGATCGCGCGCACACTTTTTGTTATTTCGTATCCTCGATTCCTCTCACAAGACTGGTTCACTCCCGTGATCAATCTTGATAAGGTCTACGATGTCTCAATAATGATCCACCCCGTCGAGACTGATCTTGCGCTCCGCACGTTCCAGAAAAAAGTCGCTGAGGTGCAAAGTCAGATCAATGAACGCGAGCGCAAAGGATTCGTGCGCGACCCAATTCTTGATATTGCGTATCAAGACCTTGAAGATCTTCGCGACAAACTACAACAAGCACAAGAGCGTCTTTTTGATGTGGGTATTTATATCACCCTCTACGGCAGCGAAAAAACAGATCTTGATAAAGCAGAGGGGGAATTAAAATCCATCCTTGATGCAAAATTAGTCTATCTTAAACCCGCAATATTCCAACAAGAACAAGGTTATCGCAGTGTTCTCCCGCTTGCGACAGACGAACTTGGAGTACACTACAAGTTGAATTCGGCACCACTCTCTTCTGTTTTTCCATTTGTCTCTTTTGACCTTACCTCAGACAAGGGAATCCTTTGGGGAATCAATCGACACAACGCATCATTGGTCTTATTCGATCGCTTCTCAATGCCGAACTACAACTCGGTAACATTCGCAGTTTCTGGTTCAGGAAAATCTTATACCACAAAACTTGAGATTCTCCGCACACTCATGTTTGATGCAGACGTGATCGTTATTGACCCAGAACAAGAATACCAATTCCTTGCTGAGGCAACGGGTGGGCGTTATTTCAATATCTCTCTCACATCAGAGCATCATATTAATCCATTCGACCTTCCGATTCCGCGCGACGACGAGTCTGGAGCAGATGTTCTTCGCTCGAACATTATTTTCTTGGTCGGTCTTTTCCGCATCATGCTTGGAGGACTTACGCCCGAGGAAGATTCTATCGTTGACCGCGCCATCGCAGAAACCTACGCACTTAAAGACATCACTCCTGATTCAAACTTCGCAGAGATCGAGCCTCCACTTCTTTCAGACTTCGAACTTGTTCTTTCAGGAATGGATGGTACGGAATCACTTCTTCAGCGCCTCGAAAAATACACCAAAGGAACCTGGTCAGGATTCTTAAATAAACCAACGAACGTTGATATTACGAAGCGCTTTACCGTCTTCTCTGTGCGCAACATGGAGGACGAATTGAAGCCAGTCGCCGTGTATATCGTTACACATCATATTTGGACTGCAATTAGAAAAGAATTACGTAAGCGCCTTCTTGTCGTCGACGAGGCGTGGTGGATGATGAAATCTGAAGATACCGCCTCATTCCTCTTCGGACTCGCAAAACGTGGACGTAAGTATTACCTTGGTATTGCAACCATCACTCAAGACGTGAACGACTTCCTTCGCTCTCCATACGGATTACCGATCCTCACAAACTCATCGATCCAGATCCTTCTCAAACAATCTCCGACGACCATCGATCTTGTGCAATCAACATTCCACCTCACCGATGAGGAAAAATATCTCCTCCTAGAGTCAGGAGTAGGGGAAGGACTATTCTTCGCAGGACTGAAGCACGTTGCGATCAAAGTTTATGCCTCATATACGGAAGATCAGATCGTCAGCTCAGACCCTGCGCAAATGCTTGCGATCCAAAAAGCAAAGCAAGAACTTGCAGACACACAAGGATAAAACCTCTTTGAGAGTCCTCAGTGGGGACAACTGTCAAAAAAGAGTTTCCAACGAGAAAACTATCAACAGTTTATAGAAAAATCGCACCTAGAAGTCTCTTGATGCGCTATAATGGATACATGGCAAAATTATCCTCTGGAGTAAAAGCACAAAAAACTCCACTGTATGGAAAAGCTGAAAAACCCACATATGAAGGGGAGGGTGTAGCAAAAACCGCCACAAATTGGTTGCTTTTTTGGCTCGTTGCAGGAGTCGGTATAGCAAAAGACCTTCTTGATATTGTTTGGAGTGCAGTAGAGGCACTTGGCGTTGCACTGACCGCGACGGTTGTTGGAGCAGTAGTCGGCATACCCATCTCATTCTTTGCTATCGGACTAAGTTGGATGGTCTCACTTACGGTATTCATAATTACCATGGTATATTTTGTATATACAAAACAAAGCGTGATGTTGCGATTGGTTATTATGAGTATTAGTACTATAATAGGAATGATCCCGATATTTAAAATACTCCCTGAAGCAACGATAGGATTCTTTGTTGGAGCGTTCGTCGCAACGATCGCAAAGACAGGAAAGAAGATAATTGGAGGAGTCACCGGTGGGGCAAAAAAAATTATTATGGGAAATTAATTATGATGCCGACTTTTCACATGAAATCCATTTTTTACATATTCCTCTCAATACTTTTTCTCGGAACTCTCTCCCCAAGCACCGCATTTGCACAACTTGATCTCGTAAATATCACCACAAGCCCGAAGACTCCTGGGCCAAATGAGACAGTGAAGGTGCGCATCGGGTCATATGCTGTTGATCTCGATTCTTCAAATCTTGTCTGGTATGTGAACAACGAACCGATCAAAGAAGGAGTTGCAGAAAAAGAAATCACTCTCACTACGGGAAATTTTGGAGAGAAGACCACTGTTGACATCATTATATTTACCGCATCAGGGCTAAAACTCAATAAACAGCTCGTTATTGCACCAGCAGAAGTAGACCTTTTATGGGAAGCACAAACATATACTCCACCATTTTATAAAGGAAAAGCACTCCCTACTCACAAAAGTCTTGTTCGCCTCACCGCAATTCCACGGTTTAATACTTCAACAAGTAATCCAAAAGAGTTTTACTATAAATGGACGTACAATCGCATACAGAACGCAGGGGAGGCACTTGGGAAAAATAGCGTCACCATTCCCATGGGTTATCCTGATGCAAAAGTACCCGTCATGGTTGAAGTGAGTCTTCCTGGAACGGATTGGAAAGGAGTGAAGAATGGAGACATTCAAGGGTCTAGCGCAAAAGTAGTTCTTTATCACCAGGCACCACTTCTGGGTGTTCAATTTGGGCACGCATTAAGTGGTGGAATAAGAACCAGTGAAACAGAATTTACTATATATGCGGTACCATATCATTTTTCACTCGATAATATTGCAAACAATAATCTGTTGTACACCTGGCAAATAAATCGCCAACACACAAACTCAGATTTTGACCAAAGGAATCTCACATTAATAAAGCCAGAGAAGCAGGAAAGGCCTTATGCAGTGAGCTTCCGTGCGCAAAACCCAAAACGAATACTGCAAGAAGCATCAACGCAGGCAACGATCTCGTTTATCTCTCAGTAATAATCACACAACGACATGGATATAGATATTGAAAATAAACAGAATGGAAAGAAGAAATGGATCTTCATTATTGCGGGGATTCTTATTCTTATCGCTATCATTATTTTTGCAATTCTTCGTTTCGGAAAAGATTCTACTGTAGCAAAACAGATCGGGAGTATTCTTCCATTTGGACAACTAAGTGACGATGCTTCACGCGGAGATGTCACAGGAAACAACATAGAAGGAACCTTGAATGGAAATACTTCGGGTGAGCAAGATAAGCCATTGTTCCTCCAACTCGCACAAGGTCCTGTTGCGGGAGCAATAAATGTTTCCCGAGAGGGGAAAACATATGTTCGCTATGTTCTTCGTGAAAATGGCTTCATCTATGAAGTAGATCCAGAAACTGGCGCAAGTAATCAGTTAACAAATACGACAATTCCAAGGATCTACGAAGCTTACTTTGGGAACTCAGGAAATACAGTTATATTACGCTACTTGACCCGTGATGAGCTCTCGCGCCTTGATGTCATTAAAACCTATCTCGCAAATCTTGAACTCCCGACCAATGGCACAAGTACGACGAATATTGTCGGCACATTACGAGGAGAATATCTTCCAGACAACATAAGTGCACTCAGCATTTCTCCTGACAAGAAAAACCTCTTCTATTTACTCCCTATCCCCGAAGGAGTATCGGGAACAATAGTGCCACTACAGTCTACTCAGCAAGCAAAGGAGGTTTTTCGTAATTCTTTTGGTGAGTGGCTTCCTCAGCTCCTTGATAATGGAACAGTGCTTCTCACAACAAAGGCTTCGGCAGATGTTCCAGGTTATTCATATATCTACGATCCCAAAAATAAAACCCTTGAACGTATGATACGCGAGAAAAATGGTCTTACGACACAGGCAAACTCAAGCGGAACACTCGTTATCTATAACGAAAATATTGCGGGCAACTTTACTCTTGGGTTATACAACAACAAAGTGATCTCTTCAGCAGATTCAGATGCTCAAAACGAAGCCCCAATACCACTCACTACACTTCCCGAGAAATGCGCATGGGGAACCGTTCATCACACACTGTACTGTGGCGCTCCTTTAAGTATTGGAAATGTGAAGATCCCCGATGAATGGTATCAGGGTATCACTACCTTCAGTGACCTCTTCTGGATGGTGAACACTGATACTGAAGAAATCTCCCTTCTTGCCGACCCTAAAGACGAACCAAAAAGATCCTTCGATGTGATAATGCCCTTTATCGACAACAAAGAATCATTCCTCTTTTTTGTTGATAAAAATGATTCATCGCTTTGGTCGATGCGTATCCCAACCCTCACACAAGATGGAGACGTTCCACCAATAGATACATCAGGACTTTCTCCTGAAGAGCTCAAGGATGTCGAGGGGAGCACTTATTAATTGGAAAGTCTAATATACCTATGAAATACCTCTTCATCCTCCTCGCCCTCCTTTTCCCATCCACCCTCTTTGCTGCAGCGTCATATGATCTGCTTGCACCGATCCTTGGAACAACAACACTCACTTCACTTAAGGACTATCTGCTTCTTGTTTTCCGTGCAGCGATCGGTCTTGCGGGAGTTCTTGCGGTCGTCATGATCGTTGTGTGTGGTATTAAGTTGATGGGTAATCCGTCAGTGAGTGGGAAGAGTGAGGCAAAAGAGTGTATCTGGAATGCGATCTTTGGAGTGATCCTCATTCTTGGATCATGGTTGCTCTTAAATACCATCAATCCACTCTTGCTCAATAATGATATTGCGCTGGTGGGGATAGCGTCGGCGCCGACAGCTGTGGTGACCACGCCAACAGGAAATGACCCAATGCCAACGATCTCTGGGTACTATTACCGATTTGATTCTGCGGGAGTAATAAAAAATTCACCAAAATACAGCACTGCCGCAACATGTGACCAGCTCATGAAGAAGGCTCAGAGCGAAGGAGTGACCGTCACTCAAACATGTTTTTATATTCCAAAACCAGCAGAACCAGGTCCATCAGCAAGTGAAACCTCGACGCGAACAGCTTTATGTGGAAACGGTTCATGTCTGAACGAGAAACCATTTGGAGTAAACAATAAGCCTTGCAGAACTCCTGGAGGTTCAAGTGGTGAGTCTTGTACAAACCTTGCGGGATTACCACTTTCAACCATCAGTTTCATTAAGGGCCTTCCTTATTCAGCGGGAGGGGGAATCATGATCACCGGTGGAACTGAATTTAATCTTCATAAGTCCCACCGTGCGGGCAAGCCAATATTCGACCTGCGCTTCAGTAAGGGTGATGCTCTTGATAACATGCTCAAAGCCCTACCAAAAAAGTCTTCATTCTGTGGTAACTTCAAGTATCTCTATGGAGGATATGTGTTTACTGATGAGATATACGCATGTGGCGCACGAGTGACCAGGCACTGGCACGTTTGCCAACTCGGAACACTTTCGAGTACAGCATGTCAATTCTAAATACTCTTAAATGACTTATAAATAAAGCACCACAAGGTGCTTTATTTGTTTTACAAAGCACACGATGAGCGAGATCTTACGCAAATAAACTTCATATTATATAGAAATATTGAATCGCGACTTGGCACCTCTGTGGAAAGATTCCTCACCATATACGTACATTTACGATACAATAAGT
>DAIUCR010000010.1:0-1246 GCA_036846065.1 Patescibacteria group bacterium
CGAATGTTTCTTTTTTCTTTTTAGAGTAGGTCTTTTGCTCGCATAGCATGTTCCTTCTCTTTTATTGATGATGTGCTAGGTTATAAAAAGGACGTTCATGCGAAATACCTTTTTGACATGCTACTATGAATATTATGGAGGAACCCCTGATGCTTATTGTTTCTGATGATCTGCAGTTGCGGATGCGAAAAATAGAGGATGCGACACGTGTCTTCGAATTGGTAGATAAAAATCGAGCACACCTACGCCCGTGGCTCCTGTGGGTGGATGCAACAACTTCGCCTCTCCATAGTAAGAAATATATCGAAGAGTGTCTTGTCGATTTTGAAAAGAAAACAAAGGTTGACTTCGGTATTTGGTATAAAGGCGAACTCGTCGGCTCGGTCGGAGTATTCGACATTGATGCAACACATCGCAATGCCGAGATTGGCTATTGGTTGGATCAAGACTGCACGGGGAGGGGGATAATGACGCAATGCGTAAAGAGACTTATTGATTACGCGTTTCAGGAATTAGATCTTCACCGCATAAGAATTCGTTGTGCATCAGGAAACATTCAGAGTGGTCAGGTTGCAGAACGACTTGGATTCACTCTCGAAGGAGTTACTCGTGATTCTCATTGGATGTATGATAAATTCATGGATGATAAAATATATGGCCTCTTACGAAGTGAGTGGAAGTCATAGTGTTCTGATGTATCTTTGCATCACAAAAAATTATGTAATACATTGCCAAGGTTCGACTTTGGCAATTTTTTTATGCAACAATTTTAGACTAAGTATTTTCCTCCTTCAAAAATTACTTCACCATCAGCGAGGATGCGATCGGCGACAGGAAAGACGTCGACGTGGAACTTGGTTTTGTGCGTCGTGATACCAGGCTTTTTGTAGACACTATGTTTCTCGCCAAGTGAAAGATGGAGTCCTAAGATGCGCTCAAAGGCAGTGATGTCTTGGAGATAGCGCTCGCGCGTGATGGCACGGTTGAGTCCAAAACCAAGCTCGCGAATGAGTGGGCGCTCGTAGTCTTTGATGACGTTGATGATATCGACAAAAGATTTCGGTGCATTATCCGCCCAGCCTACGACTTGTCCTTCTTTGACGTCGACGCGAAATGGCTCGTGCATGCTTGTGAGAAAGTCTCCGCCCGCGAAGGCGTAGATCATGAATGAGCCGTTCATTTGGAGGAAATCTTTACTTTCGGTAAACACTTCGCCGATAGGGAAGGTGCCGCCGATATTTTCCAT
>DAIUCR010000010.1:1346-11508 GCA_036846065.1 Patescibacteria group bacterium
TCATACACGACGAGTGCTTTTTCTTCGGTCTTGTGTTCGATCGCAAGATTAATGATGTCACTTACGTGCTTGGTTGCAAGCGTTACGAGTTCTTTGTGCATATGGAGAGCGTAGCGTAAAAGACCCGAAATTCAAAGCTTTTCGCCGCAGTACTTTTTATTGGCGGTCTGATATAATGTCTCTATGTATAAGGAATATATCGCATATCTCAAAGATAATCCGAATGGGTATTGGTTTCGGAGGAAGCTCTATGGGTGGGGATGGACGCCTGCGACATGGCAGGCGTGGGTCATTCTTGCTTTGTATCTTGGAGTCATTGTATTTACGCTTCGGAGGGTTGATGCGGGTACATATTCGGAAAATGACATTCCCGTAGATCTCATTGTCCCTATCGCTTTTGCTACATTTATCTTACTGCTCATCTGCTTGATCAAGGGCGAAAAGCCAAAGTGGCAGTGGGGGATACCAAAGAAGGATGAGCATTCCTCGTAAGTGGAGTGTACTCAATTTTTCCACATTGGAGAAAACCTTCCCTATGTATTAGAATGAAGTTAACCATGGATCTTATTCAAGTTCTTAAAGCGGAGCACCAGATCATTTTGGGTATCTTCGCCGACGTTGATGCAACAAGTAGCCTCGAGGATAAAAAGGTTCTTTTCCGTAAGTTGATGCCGATTGCTGTCGCGCACTTGAACAAAGAAGACACGCAACTTTATCCAACTTTCCAGAGATCAGCAGATGCTGAATTACGCAAGATGGCAGAAGTCTTCTCATCAACAATGGGTGGGTATGCAAAGGAGTTGAGTGAGGTCGTCAATGAGATACTTACATCACACACCGGTTTAAGTCCGGCACTCGTGACACATTACGAAGGGATAAGGGATCGGATAAAAGATAGGATCACTATTGAAGAAACCGTCCTTTTCCCTGCGTACGAGGAACTTTTTTTACCTCAATAATATCCGCAAGCGGAGCGAGTGTGCACTACGCGTTCGTGAATTACACCATCGGTGGATAACCGTACGTTGAATTCGCTTCGAAACTGTACTATAACTGGTGCAATATTCCTTATTTTTTTCTATGAACATTACGAACATTCACGCACGAGAGATCATTGATTCCCGAGGTAATCCCACCGTGGAAGCTGATGTGACGCTTGATTCGGGTGTGATGGGTCGCGCCGCAGTTCCGTCTGGTGCATCGACGGGGACGAATGAGGCGGTGGAATTGCGTGATGGTGATGGACGTTTCGGAGGCAAGGGGGTGCGTCATGCCGTGGAATTTGTGAATACTGAGATCGCGCAAGCACTTGTCGGCATGGATGCAAGTATGCAGACAGCACTCGACGAGCGAATGATCGCACTCGACGGAACAGAAAATAAGGGGCGTATCGGCGCAAATGCGATACTCGCTGTGTCACTTGCTGCGGCAAAAGCCGTTGCACTCGAAAAGCGCGTGCCACTTTATGAGTATCTCGCTTCACTTGCAACGGTGACACCAACTCCGACACTCCCGCTTCCTATGGTGAATATCATCAACGGGGGAAAGCACGCCGCAGGTTCGACGGATATCCAAGAATTCATGATCATGCCGATCGGTGCAAAAACTTTTGCAGACGCGGCGCGTATGTGCGCGGAAGTGTTTCATGCGCTCGGCAAAGTGATCGCAAGTAAGGGCTATGGCACGACTGTCGGTGATGAGGGTGGATATGCTCCTGCAGTTCGTGAGGGAAACAAAGAAGCACTCGCACTCATTAGTGAGGCAGTCACAAAGGCAGGGTATGAGCTCGGAAAAGATATTGTCTTTGCGCTTGATGTTGCAGCATCAGAGCTTTATGTCGACGGAAAATATGAACTCAAGACCGAGGGGCGCACACTCACATCGCAGGAAATGTCTGATTGGTTGATCACACTTGCGGCCGAATATCCTATCGTCTCGATCGAAGATGGACTATCAGAGCACGATTGGGACGGATGGAAATATTTTACCGCACAAGCAGGTGATAAATTACAAGTTGTTGGCGATGATCTTCTTGTGACGAATGTGAAGTTCCTTGAGCGCGGCATTGCTGAGCGTGCAGCAAATGCGATACTCGTGAAGTTAAATCAGATCGGCACACTCACTGAAACTATTCGCGCAGTTGAGATGGCGCACGCCGCAGGATGGAAGGCGATCATTTCGCATCGGTCCGGAGAGACAGAAGATACAACGATCGCAGATCTTGTTGTCGCACTTGGTGCAGGACAGATCAAGACGGGCTCCATGTCACGTACTGATCGTGTTGCAAAATATAATCAGCTCATACGTATCGAGGAGTCGCTTGGTGCGTCGGCGGTATTTAAGGGAGCATCTGCGCTTGCGCGATAATATTATGGCGAAACTCATTCTTGTGCGCCATGGAAAATCATCATGGAATAAACTTGGGCTTTGGACAGGACATACTGATGTAGAACTCATTGAAGAGGGGCATGTGGAGGCAGAGCGTGCGGGAGAGCTTCTCCGTGATATTGATGTTCATCATGCACACGTGTCGCATCTCAAGCGCACACATCAGACACTTGAAGGTATTAAGCGCGGACTTGGTCGTGAGGATATTGAACCGGAGAAACATCATGCACTGAACGAGCGACACTATGGCGTACATACGGGGAAAAATAAATGGGAAGTGAAAGAAGCGGTCGGCGAGGAGGAGTTCATGAAGATCCGCCGCAATTGGGATCATTTCATTCCTGAGGGTGAGACACTTAAAGACGTACACGCGCGTGTCGTGCCTTATTATGAAAGCGCCATTTTGCCGCAACTTATAGCAGGAAAGAATGTACTTGTTGTGAGTCATGGTAATACGCTTCGCGCACTCGTGAAGTATCTTGAAAATATTCCCGAGGAGTTTATTTGTGATGTTGAGATCGGAACGGGTGAAGTCCTTTGTTATGATATCGACGAAGCGGGGGTGGTCGGCAGTAAGGAAATACGAGGTGGTGCGAAGCCTTTTTAGACGTATTTCTTCGAGGGTGGATTTTTGTGGTATCTTGAGTATAAGATAATTCTCAAGAATAATATGCGATTTCTCCTGCGATCAAAAATTCATCGTGCGACGGTCACCGAGGCGAACCTCGAGTATGTAGGAAGTGTGACGATCGATGCTCTTCTTCTGGAGAAAGTCGGACTTATGGAGGGGGAGAAAGTGTTGGTGACCAGTGTTACGAGTGGTGCTCGTCTTGAGACGTACGTCATTGTGGGGGAGGCGGGTTCGGGTGTTATTTGCATGAATGGTCCGACGGCTCATCTTATCAAAGAAGGTGAGACGGTCGTGATCATGGGATTTGAACTTACGGATGAGCCGATTACACCCAAGGTCATTCTCGTTGATGCGAAAAATCATTTTGATCGTTATCTTTAGGTTGAAAAGGTGGCCTGCTTCACTTTTTTGAATATGGTAGTATGTAATATGGGTAATCGTATAGAGAAATATTTTCCATGAATAAAAATATTATTTTTAGCTTCCTCGTGCTCTTGGTTGTCCTCGCTTCTTCGGCGTGGTACTTGCTCCGCGGGAGCGATACTCCTGTTGATGTTCCTCTTTCTTCAATTGCAACATCTACTCCTTCCGTTGCGTCGAGTACTCCAAAACCTCCGAAGATGGTACTTGTTGGTGAGTCGAATGTTCCGCCCCCAACAATAGTGATCCCCGCAAGCGGCGTAAATACGTTCGAGGGAGAAGGCACCGTGAGTACGATCAGTGATCTTATTGCGCGTGGAGGGGATCAGATCTGTACCATCACTACGAATACCTCAGATGTTGAATCAAAGGGTATGGTCTATATTTCCGGAAAGAAAGTAAGAGGGATATTTACGAGCAAGGTCATTCGATCGAATATCGTCATCGATAGCAGTATGATACAGCGCGACGGTTTTGTGTACACATGGTCGTCAATGATGTCGCAAGGGTTCAAGGCTCCTGTCTCGGTAGTGGCAAAGAATCAAGTCATACCGATCTCTGATGCGTACTCTTTTGAATATGATCAAGGTATCGAATATCGCTGTAATAACTGGACAGTTGATGCGTCATTCTTTGAATTGCCGACGTGGGTCAATTTCTCTACTGCAAAATAATGGATCACACTTGTTTATGTGGACGGGGGAGTGAAAAATAGCTACACTCTAATATCAATCATTCTATGGATAAAGAACAAAAAAACATTGCCACACCACAGGACGAGCATGATTCTGCGCTCGAGGCCTTTGCGGTGAACGCGACAAAGTATATTGGCTCGACCACGTCACTACTCCTGCACTCTTTCTTTTTCATCGGGATCTTTAGTCTTCAGTGGTTCGGTTTTTCATTTGAGAGGATCATGCTTATTTTGACGACTGTGGTCTCACTTGAAGCGATATATCTTTCCATCTTCATTCAGCTCACCATCAATCGTCAGTCACGCCAGATCGAGGAGGTGAGCGAGGATGTCGAAGAGATCCAAGAAGATGTTGAGGAGATCTCAAAAGACCTCGATGAGATCCAAGAAGATGTTGAAGAGATCCAAGAAGACACAAAGGAGATCAATGCCGACGTCGAGGGTATTCAGGAGCATATTGAGAGCATTGAGGAAAACGTCGAGGATCTGAGTGAGGAGCTCGAGAAGGATGATGCGACGGATGCTGCGGAACGCAATGCTGATATGCAAAAGATAAACAAGATCGAGAACGTACTTGAGGAATTATTGCAGGAGGTGAAAAAACTCAAAAAATAGCTTTTTTGCTTGCGTTCTTCCACCTGTGGCGTGGTATAGTTAGGGTATATGATTGCCGTAACACACATGAGAAATACTCTTTTTTCATTCGCACTTTTGTTGGGAATTTTTTTGTTTGCACCAACCGCATATGCTGCAACTATTTATATAAATAGCGCGACGGGTAATGATACGACAGGGAGCGGCACAGTGGGCGCCCCTTATGCGACCTTTCATAAGGGATACACCATGGCGAGCGCGAATGATACGCTCGATCTTTCGGGAACATTCGACTGGTCGAATGCAGCTGAGACGGGGGATGTTGCGGGGTCTGGATACACACTCGCAAAAAATCTTACGATCCAAGGTCAGGGCCAGTCGCTCACATTCATTCAGGCATCGAGTACCGCAAATACTGCTGATCGTTCTGTGTTTCGAAACAACGCGACGGTAACACTGAAAAATATCACCATTCGTTATGGTGTTTCAATTGCAACAGAAAGTGGAGGTGGTATAACAAACAGCGGAACATTGACGATACAAAATTCTACGATCTCGTATAACAATTTTAATTCAACCACAAATTATTACGGCGCTGCTGCGATTGATCTGCCGAATAATGCGAACGCGACACTTATCATTGCTACGTCAACGATCGCACATAATACCTATAATGGAAAATATTATGGATCAGGAGGTGTGTATGCGGGGCAAAGTAATACTATTACCATCAATGATTCGACATTCGCAAACAATATTGCAAGTAGTAGTAACCCGACAACGTTTGCGTATAGTTATGCTGAGCCATCGGGTGCGATCGGTGTATTTCGTTTTGTGAGCACAGTCATTACGAATTCGACTTTTTCAAACAATAGTACAAATGCGTACGGAGGAGCGATGCAGGTGTATTATCCGAATTGGTTCAAGATCACTAATTCAACGATTGCGAATAATACTGCCGGAGGAGGTGCAGGAGGAATCCTTTTTGAGTCGGTGTCAGCGGGATATAATCTTTCTTTGAAGAATACGATCCTTGCAAATAATTCGAGTAGTACTCCGGATGACATTTACGTTGTATCGGGCTCTGCGGGGATGGTCGTTGACAATGGTTACAATATCGTTGAATACAGTACGAATAAAACATGGAGTGCGACAGGGGATATCACCGGAAATCAAGCAAGTTTGAATGTGAGCGCAACACTTGCTGATAATAGTGCGCTAAACGGAGTTCAAACACTCGCACTCTCGAGTGGGTCTGTTGCTATTGATGCGGGAGATACTACTGCAAACAGTGGTATCGCAATACCTTTATATGATCAGCGAGGCGGGACGCGTAGTGGTTCGACAGACATCGGTTCATTCGAATATGGAGCGGGTGGATTTGCGGACGTGGTTCCACCTACGGTTTCACTCACCGCTCCATCCTCAAGCGGCGTAGTCGGCGGCACAAGTGTGACACTCACTGCTTCCGCAAGTGATAATATCTCTATTGGTGGCGTGTCATTCTATGTTGATGGAACGTTGCAGGGCTCCGAAGACACAACTTCAACATATGGCGTGACATGGGACTCTACTGCCACGTCATCCGGCGCACATTCCGCATTTGCTGTTGCGCGTGACGCGTCAAATAACTATGCCACTTCCACTATAGTATCGTTCACTGTCGACAACACTGCACCTATCGTTTCAGTGACCGCACCGACACCATCAAGTACGGTAAATGGTACAACCACACTTGTTGCAACCGCAAGCGATGCAGTCTCATCAGTATCCGGTGTATCATTCTATGTTGATGGAGCGTTGCAGGGCTCCGAGGATACTTCTTCGCCATTTAATATAGATTGGAACACTACGGGAACAACAACGGGCACACATTCTGTATTTGCCGTTGCGCGTGATGCGGCGGGAAATATTGCAACCTCATCGAGTGTGTCGTTTACCGTAGATAATACTCCGCCAACACCCGCCCCTGTTGTCGTTGGCTCAGCATCAGTTGCTTGCTCTGATGGTGCGGATAATGATAATGATGGTCGGGCAGACTATCCCCGTGACCTTGGTTGCGATAGTTCATCTGACAATGACGAAAGTAATGACCCCGTCATTGCTCCCGCTTTAGCTATTCCGATACCTCCTGTTGCCACCTCGACCATTTCCACAGCATCAACTACAAAAGAAGAGATCGTTACTCGACTCCCTGAGGTAAATATTGTGCATGTTGTGGCCGTCCCATCATCGGTGCCTGCTTCAGCTCCCCAGGGCTCTCATGTTCGCGTCATGTTCGTGCGAGATCTCTATCGTGGCGTCACTCATTCGGACGTACGAGCACTTCAAATATTCCTTAATACAAATGGTTTTGCGCTGCAGTCCACATTGTATGGTACTCCGGGTCATGAGACGGATTTCTTTGGTGAAGCTACTCAAGATGCCGTACGCCGCTTTCAGGAGGCACATAATATAAAGCCAACTCGTGGATATTTCGGGCCTCTCACACGCGCAGTTCTAAATAATATATAAAAATAAGTTACTTACGTTGCGTTTAAATCTCGCTTCAGTGTGCAATAAGATCGTAGGCAAGTAGTACGCATTCGTGGCTTTGTGAGTCGCTTATTGGTATTGTGTTATATAGTTGCGCAAGAGTGTGAGATAAGATCTTGATGGTACTCTTTGTGCGCGCGGTATTTATGCAAAAAGAAAAGAAGAACAATTTTATGAAGGGGTGGAAGATCCTGTTTTCCTATCTCCTTCAGTATAAAAGGGAGGTGGTTTTACTTTCTTTCCTTGGTGTTGTTTCTGCGCTTGCGAATGGAACAGTTCCGTATCTTGTCGGGCGATTCTTTGATGCGATACTTTTTCCGACAAACATATTCATTGGTACGACATTTGAAATGCCAGTATGGGTATCTCTCCTTGCGCTGTATGGCACGATACAACTCATTGCGAACGTCGTTGATTGGGTGAATGACAAGGAACGTCGGCGCATTGGAACATTTATGCATGCAGACTATCCGCGAAAGGCCGTATCGATCCTCCTTGCGCTTCCTATGTCATTTCATACGCAAGAGAAGACGGGTGAGGTGTGGGATAAGATCATTCGCGCAGGCAATGCTGTGTCGACGATCATTGAGCAGGTGATCATTAGTCTTGTTCCGCAGATCCTTTCTGTTGTTGTTGGTCTTGGTATTGCATTCTCCATTAGCTTCAAACTTGCACTTATTCTTGTCGCGGGGCTTACGCTTTATGTCGTGACACTCATTAAGATAGTTCCTCCGATCGTGAAATATCAGAAGAAGGGACAGAAGGCATGGAATAAGGCGTACGGTGATGCCTATGATGCGCTTGCGAATGTGCGTACGATCAAGCAATCAACTTCACTTCCGTATGAGGATAAGAAAATGCAAAAGCTTTATATTACGAAAGCAGCGACACTTTGGTATGAGGTGGAGAAGATCTGGAGTGGTATCAGTTTTTATCAACGCATCATCATCGCGATCACTCAGATATCCATCTTTATTTTTTCAGTACACTTTATTCAGGCGGGAAGCATGACCATCGGAGACCTTATTGCGCTTAATGGTTACGCGGGAATGGTCTTTGGTCCATTTGTGGTTTTGGGAAACAATTGGCAGATCATCCAAAATGGTATTGTTGCGATCGAGCGTGCGGAGCAGCTGCTTACGATGGTTCCCGAGCAAGACCCAAGCAAGGATGCGCTCGTACTTAAGGATGTTGACGGAAATGTGGAATTTCAGAATGTCTCTTTTTCGTATGGCGGAGGAAAGGAAAAGGTATTTACGGATCTAAACTTTCAAGTGAAGGCAGGCGAGGTGGTCGCACTTGTTGGTGAGTCAGGTGGCGGAAAGAGTACTCTTATCGACCTTATTTCTGGTTATTATTATCCCACGAAAGGGAAGGTGCTCATTGATGGTCATGATACGCGGGGGCTCTCTCTTGAGTCTCTGCGTCAGCGTATTGCCGTGGTGCCACAGGAGGTCGTACTTTTCAATGATACGATCATGACGAATATCAAGTATGGGAATTTTCGCGCAACTGATGCTCTTGCAAAAGCAGCTGCCGTTCGAGCTCAAGCAAATGTGTTCATCGAGAAGTTTCCGCAAAAATATAAACAAATGGTTGGGGAACGCGGGGTAAAGCTTTCGGTTGGACAAAAGCAACGTGTTGCGATAGCGCGTGCGGTTCTTCGTGATCCGAAGATACTTATCCTTGATGAGCCAACAAGTGCGCTTGATTCAAAGACGGAGCGATTCATTACTGATTCACTCGAGGAGCTCATGAATGGGCGTACAACATTCATCATTGCTCATCGACTAAGTACGGTGCGAAAAGCAGACAAGATATTCGTGATCGACGGTGGGCGGATCATTGAGACGGGTACGCATGATGATCTTATGAATATTCCGGATGGACACTATAAGTATATGTACGAATTTCACGTCGGACTGCAATAATTTCAAGTTATGAAGAAGGTCGTAACAGTGAGCGATAAGATGCAGAGGGGATATCGATACGAGTGCGTGGAGCCGATCGGAAAGAACTTTGATCCGGAATTTACTCCTGAACTTACTCCGAAGGAGATGCTCGCACTCGGTGTTTTTGGTGGAAAATATCTCACGGATTGTGTGTTGGAATTTCCGAAGAGTTGGTTCGTGAAGGCAAAACTTTCTCCCAAGAAGAGTGATCCGTCACTCAATTTTTTTGGCGTCCCTGCGAGTCAGTCTCTTTCGGTGTGGAAGAAGAAGGGATGGATATATAAGGACGATCCGCGTGGATGGTTTCAGTGGTACTGTCGGTATTATATGGGACGTCGAATCCCTACTGAGGATATGCGGCAAATAAAACGCTGGAAAGCCATACGGCGGCACGTTTCGCAAATACAAAAGAATTGTCGGCAAGGTGATATGTTTTGTCGCCCGAGACAGCGTCAGGCACTTTTGCACTGGGCATACGATACGCGGAGTGACGTGCGAGCGTAGGTCTTTTGTGCACCCTTTCTCTTTTTCCGTGAAGATGTACTATTCGGATAAAGAAAAGATATTTACCTAAATTGATACATTATGAAAAATACCCATCTTATTATTGCGCTTGTTATTGTGTCCATACTCATCGGTCTAACCTTTGTCGTTTCGCGCGAGAAGTCCGAGGAGACTCCATTACCTACTCTCCCCGTGCAGCATATCGCAACAAGTACGGATCCAAAGAGCGCGACATATATTGTGAATGGTGAAGCTTACGCACTCTTGAATGGTAGATCAGAAAAAGAGATTACTCCTAATGCTGCTTCAAAGATGGTGACAACACTCTTTGGAGAGCCTGTGTACGGTGATCTGAACAATGATGGTGTCGATGATGCTGTCGTTTTGCTTGTGCAGAATGCGGGCGGAAGTGGAACCTTCTATTACGCAGCGGTTGCAATAGGA
>DAIUCR010000010.1:11608-34056 GCA_036846065.1 Patescibacteria group bacterium
ACATATAATGCCAATCTTCTCGATTCAAAACCTTACACCGCATTCTTTGGTGTGGTCGTAGGTAAATATGTTGATGCCCCGAAGGACGGTTTTGGTGCGGATTATGCCCACGCTATTTCCATAAAAGATCTCGTACGTTTTGACCGAACAGGAAATTGTAAGAGTGATTCGATTGTCCTTACTTCTCATGCTCCCGGCTCTGTCATTACTTCTCCACTTACCATCTCTGGCCGTGCGCGCGGAAATTGGTATTTTGAGGCGAGTTTCCCTGCCATCCTCACGGATTGGGATGGGAGAATCATTGCGCAAGGTCCCATGAGTGCAAAAGGTGAGTGGATGACCACATCCTTTGTGCCATTTGAGGGAACGCTTGAATTTGTGAAGCCCATCGCGGGTGATGGTTACGGAGAGAGGGGATTTCTTATACTCAAAAAAGATAATCCCTCAGGACTTCCTGAGCATGACGATGCAATAGAAATACCTCTATATTTTGAGCGATAATTACGCACTTCTTGTATCTCCTGAAATGATGCTATGATTGGGCTATGTTAAAGGTAGAACAACTCACAAAAAAATTTGGTGATAGTGTTGCGGTCGATGCGGTGAACTTTACTATTGGTAGTGGGGAAGTCTTTTCCCTTATTGGCCCGAATAGTTCTGGGAAGACAACAATAATAAAAACCATCGCGGGTTTATTGCGTCCCAATAAGGGCCAGGTCATCATTGGTGGGTATGATATCGCAACACAGCCGCTTCTCGCAAAAAGTTTGATCGGGTACATCCCTGATGAGCCGTCACTGTGGTCGGGGATAACGGGAGAGGAGTTCCTTCATTTCGTTGGGGCACTTTATGGTATGGATGTAAAAGCGCGCACAAAAAAGATCGCTGAACTTCTTCCGATATTTCATCTTGAGGATATTCAAAAAGATTATTTTGAGAACTATTCTCGTGGGAATAAACAAAAATTCTCTATCTTGGCTGCACTCCTCCATGAACCAAAGCTCCTTCTTGTCGATGAGCCGATCGTTGGACTTGATCCGGAGAGTGCGGGGACTGCGCGTGCACTCTTTGCTGAATTTGCGAGAAATGGTGGGTCGGTACTCCTTGTGACTCATACTCTTCCCGTCGCAGAAGTCATTTCAACGAAGATCGGTGTCCTCAAGAATGGCTCACTTCTTTGTTCGGGCACCCTCGAGGAACTACGTATTGAAGCACGACTGAAGGAACATTCGACACTTGAAGATATTTACGCAGTGCTTACCTCTTAATTGCCTATGTTCTTGCTACTTGCTCGACTTCATAAAGAACGATTCTTCAGATATTTTGAAAAAAATAGTATTGCGAAGATCGTCATCGTACTTCTATTCCTTGTCGTGCTCTCTTTTCTTGCGCTCGGTGTGTACGCCTCCCTCAAGATGGGTTTTCGTCATATCGCGCTTGATCCATTCTTCCGTGAGATGCTCATTTTTTATGTTGTTGAGCTTTTCCTGCTCGTTTCCTTCATTCTTGTTCTTGCAAGTGCACTTATTACCGGAATATTCTCGCTCTTTCGTGGTAACGGAGAGATATTTTTAATGGCGTCGCCGGAATATGATGCGAAGCCTGCCTTCGTTTTTGTGCGTATGTTCTTTGCTTCGCTGTGGCCACTTTTAGTGATCATTCTTCCCGCCTTGCTCGCGATCCATCATACGTTCGGTCTTGGTGGTGTGGGATTCTTCCTCTCCCTTGCCTCCGTCATGGTCCTCGTTGCATTCGCTGTTCTCTCCGCTATTGTTTTACTACTTGGCATCGCGAGTGTCCTCCACTTTCTTGGGAGAAAACGTTCATCGCCCCTCCTTACGCAGCGTAATTTGACTTGGATCACTGTTGGGGCTTTTTTGGGAATGCTCGCTTTCGTATGGGAGAGATTTCGTTC
The DNA here is from genome assembly GCA_036846065.1 of Patescibacteria group bacterium. Lineage (GTDB taxonomy): Bacteria > Patescibacteriota > Minisyncoccia > Phycocordibacterales > UBA6899 > MHLP01. The sequence continues at coordinate 13,524 of DAIUCR010000010.1, forward strand.
AGTGAATCTTGTTGAGTTCTTTCAGGCGCGCCTCCTTACAAAGGATGTCCCTGATATCACTCCGATATTAGAGCAGTTCGACATGTTCCCATCGCATCTTCCTGCGCTCACAATATTCTTTTCCCTGCGCAGTGAATTGATAGAAGCATTCTTTTATCTTTTTGTTCTCATACTTCATTTTCTTATCGGGTGGATCATCTTTGCTGTTCTTCGTCGAGCCTACCTCTTCATGTGGCAGGTCTCACAAGAGGGGGTAAGCGGAGAGAAGAATGCCTCGTCTCCTTTTATTCGTCTTGAGACGGCGGCACTGGCGCGTGCAGAAACTCCGCTCCGCGCGATATTCTTCAAGGAGTATGTGACATTCATGCGCAATCCGCGTGGTATGTTGTGGTTCGGTTTCATACTGGTCATCTGGGGCATACAGAGCGCATCAAGTTTTGTGCTCACACATGGTTTGCGTGGAGAACCAGTCTCAGTAAGTGCTTTCCCTCCATTTGTCAGTATGCTTGCATTTGCGGGTATACTCTATTTTGTCGCCATGTTTGTGCTTCGTTTTGCTTTTCCTTCATTCAGCATTGAGCGCAAGCGCGCGTGGGTGATAGGAAGTGCCCCCGTTGATCTTTCGACGGTGTTCATGTCAAAACTTTTTTTCTTTGCACAACTGTTCTCGTTACTTGCGATCATATTCTCTTTCTTTAATGCATCAGTGAGAGTGCTTGCCCCTATCGAATTATTGATATTCTTTGCAACCGTCATTCTTGCGGTGTTTGCTATAACGACCTACGGACTTGCGCTCGGCGCGATCTTTCCAAATAACGAAACCGATGATCCCGAGATGCTTTCGACGACACTTCCTGGGCTCGCATTCATTGGGGGAGCGCTCTTGTACAGCTCGGTCGGAGCTTTTGGGTTGCAGTATCTTTTCAAGATGGATATTGCTTGGCCCTATGCCATTTTTGTTCTTTTCTCATGTCTTGTGATATGGGCACTGATCCGTACCTCAAAAAGATCTCTTGCAACGAGAGAGTTCTAGCACCTCCCGCATCATTGTGTGTTCCATTGACATTTTAGTTTTTGCGTAGTAGTGTGTGCGTTGGCCTGTATCTATTTTGTTGTTGAACCTTGAGAAAAGGAGAGTTTGGATGAACACTCATCAATCGTATGATCGACGTACCAGTAAACCGCTTTTGGCGATCATACTTGCCGGTGGTAAGGGGAAGCGCTTGCGTGCACTCACTGAAGCGCGTTGCAAACCTGAAGTTCCGGTTGGAAAACATCGTTTTATCGATTTCGCACTTGCGAACGTAGTGAACTCAAAGATCATCGATTATACGATGATCCTGACCCAGTACATGCAACAGGGTCTTATCAATCACCTTGGGCGATTTCAATTGAATGCTCCGCTGTGGGGTAAATCCATCGACATCGTTCCGGCGCAACAGCGTCTGGGTGATGAAACGTGGTATCTGGGAAGTGCGAATGCGGTCTATCAGAACCATGAGTCGATACGGCGCGATCCCGCAGATACGGTTGTCATTCTTGCGGCCGATCATCTCTACAAGCTTGATATTCGTCAATTTCTTGCGTATCACAATGAAAAGAAAGCGTCCTTCACTGTTTGCGGTATGGTTATGCCCGCACACGAGGCTGCGCTCAATTTTGGTGTGATGGAGCTTGATGAAAATAGCCGGATCTTGGGCTTTGAAGAAAAGCCCGCAAAGCCGAAATCTTTACCCGGAAGGGAAGGCATGTGCTTTGCGTCGATGGGTATCTATATCGTCGACAAAGAGTTCCTCTTGCAAATACTTGAGGAGGACCACGCTCGGGCTGGTTCGGAACACGATTTTGGAAAAGATATCGTGCCGCGCTTGTGCAAAAAGAAGGCCGCCATCTATGGGTACGACTACAACGAGAATTTTATTCCCGGCGAAGCTCGCCTTGTGGACGGCATGCTCACTCCCGTGCACTACTGGCGTGATGTTGGAAAGATCGCTGCGTATTGGCAAGCAGTGATGGATCTCGTCGAGATCGATCCGCTACTCAATCTTTACAATGCGATGTGGCCGGTGCCGACCGCATGGGACATGCTTCCTCAGGCGAAGTTTATCTTCCCTGACAGGGAAAAATGTCATCGTGAGTTCAATGCGGAGAACAAATGTACGTTTTTTCCCGACGTGATCATGGGTGGAGGGTGCATCTTTGATAGCCCGAAGAATTTCTATAAGGCTGTCTTGGGTCGTTCGGTTCGTACCGCATATGGCGTCGAGCTGATCCGTTCGATCGTATTCGATAATGTGCGCATTGGTGCACACGCGCAACTCGCGCACACTATCGTCGAAGAAGGCGTCACTGTTCCCGATGGAGTATGCGTCGGTTTCGACATTGCTTTAGACGAAGCAAACGGTGTGTACATCGACGAGGATCATGATCCGAATTCTTCGCATCCGCCGATCCGTGTCATCACCAAGAAGACGCACTGGCAACAACAATGATTTAAAGTTCTTTCTGTTGCATAAGCCACCCGAAATGGGTGGCTTTTCTTTTGAGGCTCTGTCCTTTCTTGTGGTATAGTCTACGGATGAAACAATCCGAGGCACTCCAGATACTCAAGATGGGGCATAATGCTTTTATTACCGGCGCAGCAGGAAGCGGGAAGACGCATCTGTTGAACGAATATATTGCATACCTGAAGAAGCATGGGGTAGAAATGGGCATCACCGCATCAACGGGCATTGCTGCGACGCATATGGGTGGAATGACCATTCATGCGTGGAGCGGGCTCGGTATTCGTGACACTCTCGACGAGTATGAGCTCGACGCACTCGAATCGCGACAATATCTTTGGAAGCGTATGGAGCACGCGAAGGTGCTTATTATCGATGAGATATCAATGCTCCATCACTTTCGTATTGATCTTGTCGATAAGATATTGCGCGCGTTCAAACGCAACGACGAACCATTCGGCGGTATCCAAGTGGTCCTCTGTGGAGACTTTTTTCAGCTTCCTCCAGTGTCGCGTTACGGAGAACCAAAGGCGGAGTTTGTGTACAAATCAGATGCATGGAAAGCGCTTGATCTCAAGATCTGTTATCTCGAAGAACAACATCGTCAGACAGATCCCACATATTTGCGCATTTTAAATGACATTCGTGAAAATAGTGTTTCCGAGGATACACTCGAACACCTTGAGTCTCGCTATGTGAAGGGCGATCATGTGCACTCCGCAACAAAATTATACTCACATAACATCGATGTTGACTCGGAGAACGAAAAAGAACTTGCAAAGATTCCTGGAGAATTATTTGAATATGAGATGGCAGGAAGAGGAAAAAAGGCACTTGTTGAGACGATGACAAAGGGGTGTCTTGCTCCGCATCTTTTGCGCATAAAGGAAAATGCGCGCGTGATGTTTGTGAAGAATAATTTTGAAATGGGGTATGCAAATGGAACTCTTGGCACTGTGGTCGAATGCGGTGAAGATCATATTGTCGTAGAGACAAATAATGGCGATCGCATTGATGTTGCTCCGGCAACGTGGATGGTTGCGGAAGAGGGCGAGGTTGCCGCGGAGATCACACAATTCCCACTGCGTCTCGCCTGGGCGATCACTGTACATAAAAGCCAAGGAATGAGTTTGGATGCCGCAGAGGTAGATCTGTCTTCGGCGTTTGAGCGGGGAATGGGCTATGTGGCGCTTTCTCGCGTGCGTACTCTTGATGGACTCATGCTCAAGGGGTTGAATGGTACTGCGCTCCGCGTGCATGATGAGGTCCTTGAATTCGATGGGCGTTTCCGTGAAGATTCTGAAAAGCATGCTGATGAGATGCTTGCGCTCGGAGAGGTTGAGAGGGAGCGATTTCAAGAGGAATTTCTTGCGTCAGTTGCTCCGTCGGGGAAGCGAGGAAAAAAGGTGGTGCAGAGTACTCGCGAAGAAACGAGGCAATTGTTGGACAAAAAATTATCTCTTGAAGAGATCGCGACAATGCGTGGATTGAAGAAAGAAACTATCATTACACATATTGAAGAGTTGCGCGGAGATGGAGAAGTTGTTGATGTGCTTCACCTAAAAAATGAATTACCCGCGATAAAGTTAAAAAAGATATTAGCGACTCTTGAAAAAATGAAGGGATCAGAAGATGAGGGGAAGCTTACTCCCGCGAAACGCATACTCGGTGATGCTGCATCCTTCGAAGAGATACGCATCGCAAGACTCTTTCTCTGATTCTTCTGTATACTATGGATATATGGATAAAGAGTCACTGATCTTTTCACTGAAAGAAAAAGGAGTTCTCCGTGATCCTCGTATTGAGGATGCGCTTTGGAATGTGGATCGAAAGAATTTTGTCCCTCCCGAATTTCGAGATTCTGCGTATCTTGATGATGCGCTTCCTATTGGTTTTGGTCAGACCATATCACAACCCTACACCGTCGTGTTCATGCTTGAATTACTTGAGGTCTCAGAAGGGGAAAAGGTTCTTGATGTCGGTTATGGTTCGGGGTGGCAGACGGCGCTTCTTGCGCATTTGGTGGGGGATGCGGGGCTCGTTTTTGGCGTTGAGATCGTCCGCCCGCTCTGTGATATTGGCGCTCAAAATATCGCAACATATCCTGAACTTGCTCTGCGCATAACACTTGAGTGTCGTGATGCATCGAGCGGTGCACATATTCCTCGTGGAACCTACCTTGATAAGATCATCGTTGCGGCGGAGGTGGATACTATCCCAAAGATCTGGCGCGAACAACTACGTGTTGGCGGGAAAATGGTGTACCCGAGTCACGGGAGCATCTTTGTTGAAACGAATCTTGGTGCGCATAATTTTGCGAAAAAAGAATTCCCCGGATTCGCTTTCGTACCTTTTGTCGCTCCCTCTCGAGGTATTTAGCGCTTGATCTCCTGTGCGATATGTGTGCCTGCGACGAAGCCCGTCGTCCAGCACAATTGCAGAGAATATCCTCCGGAGGGTCTGTCGATATCGAGCACATCTCCGACGAGGTAGAGATTCTCATGTATGCGCGAACGCATTGTTTTGAAATCGATCTCTTCAAGAATTACTCCGCCACTCGTGACCACTGCTTTATCGACACCAAGTATGCCTGTCGGAGTAATGGGTATTGCTTTTAAGAATTTTACGATACGCAGGCGTTCTTCCTTTGTTATTTTATTCACCTCTTCATCTTCGGATAATTTGAGGTGCATGGGCATTGCTTGCGCGAGCGCCTTTTCGGTTATTTCTCCGAGCACATTTTTGAGTTTCTTATTTTGATGAAGGCGAAATATCTCTTGAATATGTTTATCGAGGGTTCCTTGGTCTTCCTTTGGGAAGAGGTCTATCGCGAGTGCGACATTGCCATATTTGAGTAGCTCACCGATATCTTTGCTCATGTTCAGAATAAGTGGACCAGAAAGCCCGACATGAGTGAAGAGTATCTTGCCGGCGCGCGCATCTTGAAGTGCCCCATTCTGAAATATTGAGACCTTCGCATTACTAAAAGCAAGACCTGAAAGTTTGTGTGACCATGCTTCTTTGGTGCGTATTGGAACGAGTGCGGGATTTGGCTTTGTGACCGTGTGTCCGATCTTTTCGAGCCAGATAAATCCTTCTCCGGTCGAGCCGGTCTCGGGGCGAGACATTCCTCCTGTTGCAAGGATGTACGATCGCGCCCTAAGTACATCGCCATTTGAAAGTTTTACGCCGGTGATCTTGCCGTCTTTTGATACGAATCCACTGCACGGCGAATTGGTATATATTGTCACGCGCTTTTTTTTCATCTCTCCTTCAAGTACATTCCAAACAGACTGCGCCCGCTCACTTTTAGGGAACACTCGCTGTCCCTCCTCGATGATGGTCGGCATTCCACGTGAGTGAAAGAATTCAAGTGTGTCGGCGACAGAAAACTGACTGAATGCAGAGAAAAGAAATTTTCCTTTCCCCTTGAATTTTTCAAGCAATTTTCGATCATCAAGTTCCGCGTTCGTGACGTTACAACGCCCACCTCCAGTGATGAGGAGTTTTTTTCCGGGCTTCTCGTTCTTTTCGAGGAGAAGAACGTGCGCACCGAGTCCTGCGGCTCGTGCAGCCGCCATCATCCCCGCAGGGCCCCCGCCGATAACAATCACGTCATATGTTGTGGATTCTTGTTTTTTCATTGGTGATTCATTCATCCTACTACAGAAAAGCTTTTTTCCTATATGATGGATATTATGGATATCGTAGTAAAAACACAAGCGAGCGCCGCGTTACTTCGCAGAGATCTTCGCTTTGTTGCGATCAAGGAGAAAGCACTCGTGTACGCATCATTTTTTAAGACGGGAAAGGGGGAGTATGGCGAAGGAGACAAGTTTCTCGGTGTAACGGTTCCCAAGCAGCGGGTCATTGCAAAGAAGTACTCGGATCTTGCACTTCCCGAGATATCCTTATTGCTCGAAAGCCCTATTCATGAAGAGCGACTCGTTGCGCTCATCATCCTTGTTTCTCAATACGCAAAAGGTGATATGGTATCACAAAAAAAGATCTATGATTTCTATCTTGCTCATACAACACAGATAAATAATTGGGACCTCGTCGATTCTTCCGCGCAGTATATCGTTGGGGAATATCTCTTGAAGAGAGATCGAAAGATGCTTTATTTGCTCGTACGTTCAAAAAGTCTCTGGGAGAGACGCATTGCCATTATTGCAACGTGGGCATTCATTAAGCGCGGAGACTTTGCTGACATATTTGCCATTACAGAGCTGCTCCTTTCGGATAAGCATGACCTTATTCATAAGGCACTCGGGTGGATGCTTCGTGAGGTCGGGAAGCGTGACGAAGCGGCACTTGAAGAGTTTCTTGTGAAGCATATTAAGGTATTACCACGGACAACCCTTCGTTATGCAATTGAGCGTTTCGGTTCTCAAAAGAGAATTCAGTATTTGAAGATGAAATGATCAAATAAGGGCGTATAATAAGGCAATGATGAATCTCTTTAAAGCGCCATATCGTGAATTTATTGTCTCCATTCTTGTGGGGCTTGGTTTGCTACATCACTATATTATTGGTGATGGCGTACCACTCCTTATGATCGTGACGATCATTGGTTCTATTGTTCCTATTTCCGGAGCACTTGATGCGTTGCGAAGAAGACAGATCACGATCGAGGCCTTTAATTTTTTTGCACTCGCCGTCTCGTTCCTTACGGGAGAGATAACATCCGCAGCGTTCATTGTGCTCATGCTTGCTTTTGCGTCCTATCTTGATTGGCGCACAGAGTCGCGCGCGACAAATGCTGTTGAAGAACTCCTAAAACTCAAGCCCGCAATAGCTTACAGGGAATCAAATGGAAGCATTGAGGAGATCAAGGCAGAAGAGGTGCACTCCGGAGACGTCCTTGTCGTAAAGAATGGAGAACGTATTCCCGTTGACGGTGTTGTGGTGTATGGTAGCGCATTCATCAATGAGGCGTTGATCACCGGTGAGTCGAGGCCTCTAGAAAAAGTCATTGGTGACGAAGTTTATTCTTCAACATTGTCGGAGTCTGGGGTTATAAAGATCCGTGCAACGAAAGTCGGCAGCGATTCAACGATCGAGCGTATGGCACGTCTTATCGAGGAAGCAGGAAAGAATAGATCAAAGACCGAAAAACTTGCAGACAAATTTGCGGGCATGTTCCTTCCTGTGGTTGTTGCAGCGGGCATGATAACGTATCTGATCACTGGTGATATCGCTATGACGGCCGCACTCTTTCTTATTGTATGTGCTGATGATATTGCGGTGTCCATTCCGCTTGCGGTGACCGCATCGTTGGGTCGTGCGGCGAAACGTGGCGTCATCATTAAAGGTGGAGAGTGGCTTCAGTCGCTTGCACACATAGAGATCCTTGCTTTCGACAAAACAGGAACGCTCACATATGGTCATTTTGCACTCTCTGAAGCGGATATCGCGAAAGATGTCGATGAAGCAACTTTTTGGAAGGCCGTTGCGGTCACAGAAAAATTCTCTGAACATCCTATTGGTCGTGCAATATTCAAGGAAGCATCATCAAAAGATGGAGATGTTCCTGATCCTGTGAGTGTTGAGGTCGTAAGTGGTGCTGGAATTTTTGCAATATGGAATGAAAGCGAAGTGGTTATTGGTAACGAAAAGATCCTCGAAGCAAGAGGTATCGTTGTTTCAGAAGAATTACGTACTCGTTATGAACAAAAGAAAGCACATGACGCTGTAACAGTATTATTTGTCTGTATCAACGGTGTCTTTGCCGGATTCCTGAGTGTTGCGGATACACCAAGAAGTGAAGCACGCGAAAGCCTTGAGGCGCTGCAACAAAGCGGTGTGCGTGTGGTCATGTTAACGGGGGACAATGAGGAGGTTGCGCGCAGCGTTGCGGAAAAACTTGGTATTCGTGAATATCGTGCGAATATGACTCCTGAGACAAAATTAAAGGAGATCGAGCGTCTCTTGAAAGAAGGAAAGCTTGCGATGGTGGGAGATGGCGTCAACGATGCTCCCGCCCTTGCGCGCGCAGATGTTGGTATCGCAATGGGTGCGGGTGGGACTGCGGTTGCCGTTGAGGCCGCGAATGTCGTTATTCTCACCGATCAACTTGACCGTATTCCAGAGATGATCGCACTCTCAAAGCGCACCGTGTCGGTCGTGAATGCAGATATGTGGATATGGGGAATTACGAACGTGGTTGGTGTCGCGCTCGTCTTTTTGGGACTTGTCGGTCCTGCGCTTGCGGCATTTTACAATTTTGCCACCGATTTCCTCCCCCTTATCAATTCCTCCCGCCTTTTCCGTGGAAATTTGAAGATATAATTTATTGATATGCATAAATATTTTACTCAACCGATTCCCATTCTTGATGATGCGCGCCTGCGTCGTCGCGGTTCTCGCGCTCATCCCATCGATCTTTCTTCACTGCAAAATAAAGAGGTTGCCGTTGATGCTCGCGCCCACGGAATCCGCGGAGAGAATTATTATCATCGCAAGGACAATCCTCCATATTTTCATTCCGCGCCAGGTTCGATACCTGAACTTTACGTGCGTGAAAGTGTCCTTGTGCGACTTTTGGCGGTAAATGAGTCGCTCAAGAAAGAAGGATATGAGCTTTTTCTTTTTGATGCGTATCGTCCGCTCCAGGTGCAGAATTATTTTCACGATGAATGGGTCCCTAAATATTTACGCGAAAAATTTCCCAATTGGAGTGAAGAGCAAATTCTTGAAGAAGTGGGGAATTATTGGGCAAAGGGCGCGCGCAGTATTCACGAAATAGATCCACTTTCTCCTTCGCCTCATGCGACGGGTGCTGTTGTGGATGTATCTATTATCAATACACGTCTTGGGGGTGAGATATTTATGGGATCTCACTTCGACGAGGTGTCTTCTATTTCTCACACAGATCACTTCGAGCGTGCTTTGGGTGAGCGAGTATTAACAATGTCTGAGGAGATCGCTCTTGCCCATAGGCGACTTCTTTATTGGTCGATGGTGGAGCAGGGTTTTGTTGGCAATCCCAATGAGTGGTGGCACTTTGGAATTGGCGATCAGATGTCTGCAAAGATCTCAGGCGAGGAATCTGCGGTGTACTCCGTGCTTATCGTATGACCGACGAAGAATTCGAACAATTGGTAAGCGAAGGTATTGATGCAATACCCGAACGATTCATTTCCAGACTAGAGAATGTTGCGATCGTTATTGCTGATGAACCGACGCAGGCGCAACTTGTCGAGAATGATATCGCGGAAGACTCAACGTTGTTTGGGCTCTATGAGGGGATACCACTTCCTGTACGAGGAGACTCTTATGGTGGAATGATCATACCCGATAAGATCACTATCTTTAAAAAACCCATTATCGCTGAGGCGAGAGATGATAAAGAAAAATTGCGTGCACTTGTATTTTCGACCGTGTGGCATGAGGTCGCACATTACTTTGGATACGACGATGAAATGATCGCAAAGCGTGAAGACATGGGTACGAATTTTTCAATATAGATCAAGTTTTTGTGTTGTGTATTTGCGTATTGATGGAAGAATGGGCTGTTTGGTATACTAATGTCATTACAAGCCTGTAATACATATCGCTATGGGTAAAGGAGATAATCGCCAAAGAAAAGAGACAAAGAAGCCAAAGAAGGAAAAAGCGAAGTAATGGTCTGCGTGGATCTTGTTCGTTGGAATAATATGCAAAAGACCCCTTTTACGGGGTCTTTTGCATGGAGGGCTACTTCGTCGTAGACTGTGGAGATGGAACCACTCGCTTCACGAATACGACCGGAGTCGCTTGATGATTTTGTTGGGCAGGAGCATTTAACTCATCCCGGAAAACCTTTACGTGTCGCAATCGAAGGCGGTCATCTTTTTTCCTTCATCTTTTGGGGTCCTCCGGGTGTTGGAAAGACGACACTTGCGCGGATCTATGCAAAGAGTGTCGGTGCCCAATTCTTCGAGCTTTCTGCTGTTTCGGCGGGGAAGGATGATATTCGTGCGATCATTGCGGGTCATGATCAGGAAAAACCAAAAATACTTTTTCTTGACGAGATACATCGTTTCAACAAAGCACAGCAAGATTTTCTCCTTCCTTTTGTGGAAAGTGGGAAACTCACACTCATCGGTGCTTCAACAGAAAATCCAAGTTTTGAGGTCATTCCTGCACTCCTTTCGCGTTGTCGTGTATTTATACTCAACGCACATACGGAGGAAGATATGCAGAAGATCATTCTTCGAACAAATATAGATATCGCCGAGGAGGCGCGTGAATTTCTTATTGCACTTTCCTCTGGTGATGCGCGCCAGGCGCTTACGGTACTTGATACAACAATGCAGCTGTATAAAAAGGTTACTGTGGAGAATTTAAAGCAGACGATACAGTCAACACATCTGCGTTACGACAAACATGGCGAGGAGCATCACAATGTTGTTTCCGCATTCATCAAATCGATGCGCGCGAGTCAGTCTGATGCCGCGCTATATTACCTTGCACGTATGGTGGAGGCGGGAGAGGATCCAAAATTCATTGCTCGTCGTATGGTCATCTTTGCAAGTGAAGATATTGGCCTCGCGCAACCAACAGCGCTCGTGGTTGCAAACGAAGTATTTCGCGCCGTCGAGACGATCGGCTATCCTGAGTGTGCGATCAATTTGGCTCATGGCGTCGCGTATCTTGCGTCATGTAAAAAAGATCGGAGTGCGTATGATGCACTTCATCTTGCAAGGGAAGACGTGAAGAAGTATGGCAATCTTCCTGTGCCTCTTATGATACGAAACGCACCAACAAAACTGATGAAAGAGATAGGATGTGGGGAAGGATATGAAAAATATACCAATGAAGATCTTTTGCCCGAGAAGATCAAGGGAAAGAAATATCTTCATCGTGTAAAAAAAGAAGAAGAAACCCCGTAATTACTCTTTATTTTCTTTGTATATTCCACTCACTTCGCCGTCTTTTTGCGGGTGATGTTTTCCCCTCCAGATTTGCTATAATAAGGGGAGTAATTTATTCGTTTATTCATTAGTGTATGGAAAAAAATTGGAAGATCATTGTTCCCATCGCGATCGTGGGACTCGTCGGTGTCGCCGTTGTTATGAGCATGCGTGACGTGACGCCCGTAGAACCCATTGTACCCGTAGAGGAATCTGTGGTTGTTACTCCGGAGACGGGTAATACCTCTTCACTTGAGACAAATGTATCGGGTGATGTTGATGATATGGTCAACACTCTCCTTAATGAAGCATCTGGAGACGCCGCACTCGTTTCAGGTGTTGCAGAAGGTGCCGCGGCGGTAAAAAATGACACGCAAGAAGTTAATAGCTTAACGACGATGTATGATGAAAAAACATTCTAAATTATCCTCCCTGATCTCTCTCTTGGTCGGCGTCGGAGTCATGCTTCCCTCTGCAGCGTTTGCTCAGGTGGGAGCAAGTACGACAGCTGCCCCAGCTCGTGCAAATTTTTGTACAGTACTCGATCAAGTAAGCACAAAGATCACTGGAGCAATGAGCGAACGCGAAGCAAAGCTTTCGCAAAGACGTACTGAGCGTGAAACAAAGCTTCGTGAGCAATCCGCATCGCGTGATACGGATCGTAATGATCATCGTGGAGATTGGGATACTCATCGTGCTGAGTGGTATCAGAAATTGGATGCACGCGCGTCGACAACTGAACAACTTGCGGCAATTGCGACATTTAAGGCTGCGGTTGATGCTGCGGTAGTAGCACGTCGCCTCGCTGTCGATGAAGCGGTAAGCGCAATGCGCTTAAGTATTGAAGCAGCAGCAAAGGAGCGAACGAGCGCTATTGATATAGCGATCGTAACAATGAAAACGGACACGGACGCAGCTCTTGCAAAAGCGAAAGCAGATTGTGCAAATGGTGTTGCGCCGGCAACCGTACGAACGACATATGTTGCGAGCATGAAGGCTGCTCGTGAGAAGATGCAAACAGCAGTCACAACCATTGAACGAAAGAAGGACACACTCACTCCGCTTATTACTGCAAGAAAGACCGCAGTAGAGAAAGCCATTTCCGACTTCAAGGCTGCCGTAACTGCGGCACACACGGAAATGAAGGCAGCATTTCCTGTTCGACCTCAAACAGCCACTTCTTCACAGAGATAAGGAAACTGATCTGTGTTGATATAAAAACACTCGCATCTTCATGATGCGGGTTGTTTTTCTTTCTGTTTGCTTGAGGGGAGTTCTTAGCGGATGATCCAGTGTACAAAGCGATCGAGGCCATGCTGTACCACATGCTTTCCAAAGAGACTTTCAAGAACAAGGAGTACTGCGCGCAAGATGATAAGCCAGCCGATAGCGTATCCTGCGTAGGCATCGATTTCTGATCCACCACCGAAATAGATCCAGAGCCCAAGGAAGGGGAGGATCATGTTCTTCACAAGGTCAGTGAGGATATGAAAATGAAAACCACTATGTGCTGCGTGTCGATGCATTGGGGATACGCGAGAAAGGAGTCGATGTTGATAGAGATTTCCCAATGCCGCAAGCCCAGAAAATATGAACATAAGTAATCCTGAGACTTCTTCGTGTCCACCCGCGAGATGTTCATTCGCTTCGCCAATGATGTGGTATCCGATAAAGATAAGAAATGCCGAGACAAGCACTCCTCCGGCTGCCTCGATACGCTCTCTTGAGATGACGGTCTTTTTCTTCATGACCTCGACGGATACCGGAGCAAGTCCGACGATCGTATCAGTAAAGACATGTGTGATGTCTGCGAGAAGTGCAAAGCTTCCGGAGAGTATCGCTCCGACCAGCTCAAGTCCTGCGATGACGAAAGTGATCAGCCATGCTTTGACATAGATGTGTAGGTGTGAGGCTGTGACGCGCTCCTCGTGGTCATGTGTGTGTTCGTGGTGATATTCAGTCATATATCGTCTATTCTTCTATAAATAAGGCTCTTCGTCTAGAGATGGGCTCTCTTCCCGTGTGGCGTCGTTTCGTATAGTATTGATGCATGAAGAATGACAAGATGATCGAGTCTTTCCGCGTATTACTCCGTCAGTCCGGATTAAAGTCTACTGAGGCTCGTCTTTCTGTCTTATCTGTATTGGCATCATCTCGGAAACCCATTCGAATAAAAGATATTGAAAAGAAATTGATCACAAAAAAGATCGATATCGACACGGTAACCATCTACCGTGTTATGGAAACATTTTGCGCGAAGGGTATCACAAAGCGTGTTCATGTCGAAGAGGGGGCGGCGTGTTATGAGTTGCACACGAATGACCATCATCATATTACCTGCACGGGATGCAAGCGACAGGAGGATATTGAAGTATGTTTATTCAAAGAACACGAAGCTCGTATTCGCGAGTCTATTCCGGGATTCGCGAGTGTCACTCGACATTCCATTGAATTCTTTGGGCTCTGCGGAAAATGTGCCGCAAGGACGTAGAAAGCATTGCTTCCTAAGCGATCGTCAAACTGATCTGTCGTCGAGATTTGATGAAGAATATTCCGATGATGAAGAATGTAATAAGTGGTGAGACGTACTCAGGGATGTGTATCCCAAATCCATGTGCGATCATTATGAGTCCAAGGAAGAAGATCGAATACATTGCTCCGTGCTTCAGGAAAACATACTTTTTTATATTCTCGATATTCGAGATGGTCATCCATCTTACAACGAACGCACCGATACCGTTTCCGATAAGGATGAGTGGGATGGAGAGTGTGAATGCAAAAGCACCAAGTACTCCATCGACGGAAAATGCCATATCGATCATCTCGAGATAGATGATCTTACTGACGTCTGAGCGTTTTGCTGAGCGTAATTCTATTTCTGCTTTTTCAGCATTTTGTTTGAATCCATTCAATATAAAGAATGCACTCGAACCAATAGTTGCACCGAATGCAAGAAGTGGGTCGGAGATCATTGTCTGCCAAACGATCGTTGTAAGTATGATCGATGCGATGGCAAAGAACCAAACTCCGTTTGCGAAGAAGAATTTTTCCGTACGAAGACCAAACACTTTTGGTTCCAAGAAAAGCCAATGCAAGAAGAGAAAAAGCAGAAAAACACCTGCACCAAGGAGAAGCATCGGGGCCGAATGCTCGATCGCGTCGATGACAACGGGGTCACTCGAGAAGGTTGCGGTGATGGTGTCCCAAATGCCAAGCTGTGGAACTGTTGCCCATACGATCAAAAAAGGCAGTAATCCACGTACGACAACAACAGCAAAGAACATTCCCCATGTGAGGAACCATTTGCGTGCTTTTGTGCCTACTCCCGTTAAGACTTCGGCATTAATGACGGCATTATCGATCGAATTGATAGACTCAAAAACTACCAATCCCATGATAATAAGTATCGCGGTAAAAATATCCATGACGAAGATTATAGCATAAAAAAAGCCGCCCGAAATGGGCGGCTGTTAAAAGAACAGATCAAAAGATCATTTGAGCACGCAACGCGCACACGGATCAACCGCGGGTTTTTTGACGACCCGCGGCTTCACCTTTTTTTGCACAGGTTTCTTCTGCACATGTTTGACTGCTGCTTCGGCTTCTGCGGCATGACGTGCCGCTTCTGCTTCGCTCCGCGCAATGCTTGCTGCGCTCGCTGCTTGTTTTGCGGCAATTGCTTCGGCTTGTGCTTTTGCGAGGTCAGCACGCATTTGCTCGAGCGCTTTTTGCTCCTCACTTACTGCAAGTGTTGCCGGGGCAAAATCGATGTGTGCCGCTTGTGAAGGAAAATCTCCCTCAGCTACGACGATGAATGTGCCACCCAATTGTGCAACCGGAAACGTTTGCCCCGTATTCGAGGAGTAGCCGGCACCCAGAGTTGCAAGTAGCGAATTGATCATCCCCGATGCTCCGGGAGCGATACCAAAACCTTTGCCACCTGCGTCAACACCCATATTCACCGAAAGCGCTTCTTTGGGAATCAAGACCAGATCGATCTTGGTGAACCCTTGAAGTTCGTCTCCGGCAAAACGCACCGCATCATTGATGACCGTTTGGATCGGCACTTCGCTCGCTTCTTTTGCGAGTGCTTCACTTTGGATCAGGCCCAGACACAAGTAACGATGTTCGCCAACTTTTGCATTGTCCGGGATCTCAACGACTTGAGCTTCTTGCACTTCGCCTTTATTGCTGTGCTTCACGTAGTTCGAGTGGGGAGTGAAGATCAGGTTTGTGCGACCTGAATCACCCTTTTCGCGCACCTCGCGAAGTTCGGTCCCTTTCACGTAAGTAGACGGACATGCGCGCATAAAACGAAGCGCGAGATCCAAACCCTTTGCGTTTGCGGGAAGGCCGCGATGCTCAAAAAGCGTTGGCGCCGAGGAGTTCGGCGTTACGATGCCAGGAGCAGGCGGGAGCGGTTTGGGATTGTTGATGACCACCGAAGAATTTCCGGAGCCACTTACGTTACCCGTATGACTGACGCTACCGCCTTGCGAGGACGACGATGAAGACGAGCCCGATTGCGAATTCCCCGAGTTTGTCACATTCGATGTCGAATGCGAGTTACCCGAATTGTTCACGCTCGAAGTTGAGCTCGACTCACCACCTCTGCCACCTTGACCACCAGAAGCATTCACGTTCGTGACCTGATCGCCAACGTTGACGTTCGCTGTTCCGGTTGCCGTTGTTGCGCCACCCGTCACATTGATGTTCGTCTTCGAATTGTCGACCACACTTCCACCGTTTAGGGTGTTGGTGTTGTTGCCGGTCGTAGCGTTCACGTTATTCAGATTGGCGTTATTGCTGCTTACGTCGACCTGATTGGTGAGGTCGTTGCGAACGTTGTTGGTGTTCGTTCCAGACACGGTACCGTTTAAGGTATTCGTGCCCGACACCGCACCATTCAATGTTGCATTGCCGGCATTCTGAAGCGTTGCATTACCGCCGGTTGCCGATGAATTTCCACCGGTGATCGTCGGGCTCACTGTTGTGTTCCCGCCGTTAATGGTTGCAGATGCATCCGCTCCGGAGACCGGATTTGCGGTGAGTGTCGTTGTTGGCGACACCGTGATTGGTGCAGTGATCGTATTCGTTGCATTTCCGCCCGCTGCTGTTGCCGCCGCTTGCGCATCTGCCCCGGCCGTATTTGTGACCGGAACGCTGACGCTCGGCGGTTGCCATGTTTCAGTGGCTTGTGCGGAAAGTGAACTTGCCAGAGCAAGCATCACTGCCGAAAGAGTGAGGAAACGTTTGTTCATCAGTGTACTCCTTGTGGTAAATAGGTTCAAAAAACTGTTTTACTTTTGGGTGTTCAAGGTCTATTCCCGTCGCATGTATAGCTCTCCCTTTGCCTCGCGTGCGTCGCAGTTATTTGCTGCGCTGCAATTATTGAGGTAACGAACAAGCACGATAAGCTCGCTTCTTCGTTGTTTCGATAATTCTTCATTTCCTTTTTCGACGTTTCCTGAGGTTGACCCCAGTGGCAAGGCGAGAAGTTTTTCATTCTCGTTGCGGTCGGATGGTAATGGAATCTTTTGGGATACATCTATTCCTTGCGGTCGTGGTTGGACGGTTTTCTTTCGCCAACTGCAACTTTCGGGGTAGATGAATGCGTATGCATTTTCCGAGTCATACGTCACATATTTGCGCGCACGCTCGTGTGGGAAATTTTCTTGATCAACGATCTCTTCGAATTGACCCTTGTTCACTTTATCCTCTAGTGCTTGTGCGACCAGAGTGGGGAAGTGAAGTTGTGTGATCGCATTTGCGGGGTCACAGACGGAAGCTCGTACCGGTTTTTTGTGTATGTCCATGTTGGTGTTTTTCGACACCACCTGCGCGCCTTGTTTTTCGACTCGAGCGTGCACGGATGACACGGGTATGTTTGCTGCTCCATCAGTGTTCCGAATGAGCATCACTGCGTTCGGGTAAATAAGATCTGGATTCTTGATGCGG
Organism: Patescibacteria group bacterium; assembly: GCA_036846065.1. GTDB lineage: Bacteria > Patescibacteriota > Minisyncoccia > Phycocordibacterales > UBA6899 > MHLP01. Next base: position 30,883 of record DAIUCR010000010.1, read on the forward strand.
TTGATCTTTTGGAGTACTGGCCATGTCGTGTTGAAGTTTTTTGCGATACCCCAGAGAGTGTCACCCTTCTTCACGATATAGGTCAGTTGCTGCCCTTGGGTTTCTTCTGCGTTTGCCATGCCGGCCCACGCGAAGAGAAACACCATAACGACAAGTAACTGAGAGAAAAAGCGTTTCACTACGTTCTCCTTGATTTGCTTGATTGATCTTTCGATTGTAAACGTACGAGTAAAAGAAAAAGCAGACTTGTTATCCAAGCCCACGTCTCCCTTTTATCTCAAATCTACCACAATGATAGCCCTTTTTTGTGAAAATGTCAAGTGTTTGCTGTGTTTTTAGCGCACCTCACGTAGTGCATTTTGCGCCTCTATCGCAAGCTTTTCCGTAAGCTCATTTTTGCCAATCAGTATGTCTTGTGTTCCGCGCGCATAGGGAGCAACTTGATAGGGGTTAAAGATGACAACCAGCCCCTCCTTGGTGAGAGCCACCTCCTTAAAGTTTTCTGCTATCGGCTCAGTTCCGGAAAGCACCTGTGTATCCCATTCTTCCTTGGAAATATCCAACATTTCTTTTTTGAGTGCCTTGCGTGATGCCACAGACAGGAAAGGAAGTGCTTCTTCGGGGGTGGCGAAGAGGTCTCTTGTTCCAAGTATTCGCCCTTTTGCGAGATCATAATTAAGTACTCGCGACATGTTATTGGGGTGTGCCGCACCGGCAGAATATGCCGAATAATCAAATCGCAAAGAAATGAACTCTGACGTAACGATCATTGGTTCCCAGGTCATCGAAAGAGTGCTCTCGATGTTTCCCTGTATGCCATCCATATCTATTCCTTCCTCCTCACTTTTCAGATCTTGCACAATATCATTGATAAATTTCTTGATTACTTTATTTGCACTCGCTTCGGTTTCAGGATTTGTACTCCCTGATATTGTTGGATACGAAACATCAAGAATTATCCGCGTTGTTGTGTCTTCATCTTTGTATGAAGTATTGATGAGTGTGGGGAGTATCGCCTCTTTTGCGCTCACGCCTTCACTTGGGGAAACTTGTTCGGTGTCTGATGGTTTTTCTTGTTGCATAAAGAGGGGAGCGATCGCGACTGCTCCCGCACCCACAATGATGCCACTGATGAAGAGTAAGATCTTTGTCTGCTGTCCCATATAGACACATTGTAGCAGTCCACAAAATTCTGCACAGTCTGGACTTTTTGTTTGCAAACAATAACACCCTTCGCTATAGTAGATACTCTTACGCGACATATTTCATATGAAAAAAGAACAACAACCTGCAAAAGTAAAAGTCATGCGTTCCACTTCCGGTCTCGGACTCTTTGCGATGGAGCCAATAAAGAAAGGCAAGTTTATTATCGAGTACGTCGGTGATATTTATACTGCCGAAGAAGGGGATAATTTAAACAATCTCTATATTTTCAATGTCAGCAAGAAAAAAGATATCGATGGTTCTCCAAGATGGAACACCGCGCGCTATATCAATCACTCCTGTCGCCCCAATGCCGAGGCGGAAATAAAGAAAGATCGTGTGTTCATCAATGCGAAACGTAACATCATGCTCGGCGAGGAGTTGACCTATGATTATGGTAAGGAGTATTGGAATGAATATATCAAGCCGTATGGTTGCCGTTGTGCAAAGTGTGTCGAGAAGCGTGCGCAGTCAGGAGTAACAAAAAAGAAAGCATCCACCACTGCAAAAAAGACAACAAAAAAAACAGGGAAGTAGTCCCTGTTTTTTATTTTCCTTAATATTACTGCACTAGACCTCTTGAACCGAAAGGGTGTTTGTTCCACCGCGGTTTCCGAATGGGACTCCCGCAACAAGGACGAACACTTCACCTTCTTGTGCGAATCCTTTTGCCTTAAGTGTCTTTTGCGCTGTCTTAATGGCGTCGGTCATCGTCTTGATCTTTGAAGTCGTAAGAACAGGGTAGCATCCATACGAGAGAACGAGTTGGCGATATGTTGATTCTGCCGATGTGATGACCAAGATAGGTGCGATCGGCTTGTGTCTTGAAATAATGCGTGGAGTGAATCCTGATTCTGTGAGTGCGACGATTGCGCGAGCTTTCACTGCGCGGACGATCTGCGCGACCGAAGAGCTCACCGCATCAACAACACCCTCGGGGAATGTGCCAATACGTAAGATGTCCTCGTGATAGAGTCGGCTGTTCTCTACTTTGAGTGCAATGTGTGCCATGGTCTGAATTGCAAGCGGTGGGTGGATACCGATCGCCGACTCACCTGAGAGCATGACCGCATCGGTTCCATCGAATATTGCGTTCGCAACATCATTCACTTCTGCGCGTGTCGGAGTATTGTGTGATGCCATGGAATCAAGCATTTGTGTTGCTGTGATAACGGCCTTTCCTGCGGCATTGCATTTTCTGATGATCATCTTCTGAATGAGGGGCACCTCTTCTTTTGGCACCTCAACTGCGAGATCTCCACGTGCGACCATGATGCCGCGGGCAGCAGCGATGATGTTGTCGATATCTTCGACTGCTTGGCGCGTCTCGATCTTTGCGACAATAGCTGCGGTTGAGCCGTTCTTCATGAGAATGCCTCGAAGCTTCATGATGTCTTTTGCGTTGCGTACAAATGAAAGCGCGACAAAATCTACGTCCATCTTGATACCGAAGGCGACATCTTTTAGGTCTTTTGCGGTGATCGTCTCGATCGAAAGATCTGCATCGGGAATATTCACTCCACGGCGTGAGCGGATCTCTCCACCGGAGATGACCTTTGTGTGCACATCATCACCACGAACCGACATTACCTCCAGATCAACTTTTCCGTCGTCGAGACGGATATGCATGCCCGGCTTCACTTCCTTCGTGATCTTTGGATAGTTAATAAAGACGCGATCCATTGTTCCCTCCATCGGCTTTGTCGAGAGTGTGAATTGTGCTCCTCTTTCAAGAGTGATCTTTCCTTCGGCGAATTCACCGATGCGGATCTTTGGGCCGCCGAGATCGAGGAGTATGGCGACAGGCATCTTTGCTTTCTTTGCTGCTTTGCGCACCGCTTCGATATTTGCGCGATATTCCTCGTGTGTTCCATGGGAACAGTTGATGCGCGCGACGTTCATGCCCGCTTCGATCATGCGAATAAGTGTGTGCTCATCAGAAGAGGATGGGCCGATCGTTGCAACGATCTT
>DAIUCR010000011.1:0-13658 GCA_036846065.1 Patescibacteria group bacterium
GCAGTGCTGATGACTGCGAGGAGTCACGAAGTCATTCTTGGCAATCGGAGCGTCTCGGTCGCTCAAAAGCTGAGGCATTACTTGCGCCAAGGAGAGAGGTGTTTCTTGAGAATAAATCTTTTTCTGAGGACAACATGAACAATCGGGTGCAGTGAGGTGATGATAATCAAAAACTATCTAGGTAGTTTTTGGTTTAACTTGGTATACTTTTGGGATGCAAGATGAATATCTCGACTTAGTGAATGAACATGATGAAGTTGCAGGGAAGAAACTTCGCGGAGAGGTGTATGCCGAGGGGCTTACGAACTTTCGGGTAGTAAATGCTTTTTTAGTGAATAGTGATGGAAAAATGTGGATTCCACGAAGAGGTCCAAATAAACGCATTTTTCCGCTATGTCTTGATATGAGCATGGGTGGTCATGTTGAAAGCGGAGAAACATATGATCAATCTTTCAAGCGAGAGCTTTCTGAAGAATTGAATATTGATGCTGATACTACCCCTTGGAAATTCATCGGACACCTCACTCCTCAGAATGATGGTGTGTCCGCATTCATGAATGTGTATGAAATTAAGACCGACGAAGCCCCTCGATATAATCCCGATGACTTTACTGAATTTTTCTGGCTTTCCCCGGATGAGTTATTTAAAAAAATAGAGTTAGGTGAAAAAACAAAAGGAGATCTACCGAAACTCGTTGCGAGGTTTTATGGTGCGAGAATATAAGTTGCCGCACTCCTCCGTCTCTTGAAGATTCTTCTGCTTTGAAAGCTTTGTTTGCTAGAATATTTCTACATGGTAAAAAAAATGATTTTCGCACTCGTGTTGTTTTTGGGGTTTTTCTCTGTGAGTGAAATTGCGTCAGCGAACACTCTTTCTAATGGAATGACATTCTCTTCCACTCAGTCTACTACAGCAAATCTTTCGCATGAGCCACGTTTTCTTCGACGTGGGGTGCAGGGAGACGACGTGCGGGAATTACAAGAGACGCTACGCGCTATTCCCGGAATTTATCCAAGCGGTTTTGTGACAGGATATTTTGGTGCACAGACAGAGTCCGCAGTGAAACGCTTTCAAGTAAAAGAAGGTATTGTCACATCAGGAAGTCCTCGGACAACTGGTTATGGTCAGGTGGGACCAAGGACGCTGCTTTCTTTGTCTTTTTTTGCGCTACAGCATGAGTGTATCAGTGATGGAGCCTCAACGAGTCAGGCGTGTATCGAGGAATACTATGAAGATGATGGAAAGATGTATGGAACGGCACACGCGCTTGCACTTCTTGATACACACATAAAACACGACCCATCTTTTGCTGGCACATGTCACTCCGCTATGCATGAGATCGCGCATGTGGCAGTCCGTGAATATGAAACACTTGGCGAATCATTCATGCATGGAAATGCCGAGTGTCAAAATGGTTACTATCATGGCGTGGTCGAAGAATTTTTGCGTGATGAAGACGTTGATAAATTTTCTGCGGATGATATACGAAATTTTTGCAACAAGACCGCGAATGCTTCACCCTCGTCACTTCTTGAGCTGAACTGCGTGCATGGTGTTGGACATGCGCTTGTGTATATGACGGAGGATGACCTTCCTCGCGCACTCATTCGTTGTGGCGATTTTTTGGATGATCATCTACGGAGTCAGTGTGCGACGGGGGCTTTCATGGAACATTCATTCGTCCGCGAAACCGATAGCATCTCCGTTGAGATGTTGAAAGATGACCCAGCATTTCGCTGCGTACAAACGGTCGGACTTCAAGATGAATGCTGGTTAACACTTTCTGCGATCACTATCGCTAACGAGGAGAAGGGCATGTCGACAGCAGTTCAATTCTGCAATTCTCTCACAACTTCTGCTTATCGTGCGAAGTGTGTCGTGTCGGTAACAGAAAGGGGTCCGAGGTCTCTTAACGGTATTTAAAGTCTTACTTCGGACCGAAGATCTTATGTGTGGGTCTTGTTTTTTGCATTTTTGCGAGTAATATTTAAACATATGAAAGAAGAGCATGATTTAGGTGTAGATTTTAATCACGAGGGTGAAGGGAAGGTTGTTGATGTACATGTTACTTCGGTGGATGGAGTGATCCAGCATGCGCCAGTATTTGAGGGAGGAAGTATCGGGTCATATGAAAATTCCGGATATGAAACTGATACCATCGATATGCCAAAGGTTCTTGCGGAGATCCGTGCTCGTTACGGACTTCCAGGAGATCGTGAGGATGAGTAAGTCATTCTCTTTTTACCAAAAATAAAAACCGCGCACATGGCGCGGTTTTTTTGAAACTACGTAAAGATCCTCGGAAGATCACCAGAGAATATCCTGCGGAGTGAGCCGAGAATGATGAGGGGAATCATGATGAGAAATAAAGCACTTCCACTCCAGCGCATCAGATCGCCACAGCTCACGAAATTCTTCCCACCTTCAAACGGGTAGTTGAGCCACTTGCCCCACCAGCGCACTGCCTTACCCGTGTGTCCGCGGGGGATATGTCGCTCTATGTCGGGGAAATCGATCTCAATCCTGTCGGCAAGCAAGAGTAGGTTCCCCTTATTCGTAAGAATTCGTGGAACTCCTTCGTTTTCGAGAAGGACAACGTGCTTCGTTGTGATGACTGGCATGGTGTCGTCATTTGCCATTACGGTCACTGCGTTAAAGACGATACCCCAGGAATTGAGTGCGAGGCCAAGAATGAGGAAGAGTGTGATCGTGAGATCAAGCTTTCCCCATAATGATATTTCCTCGCTTCGCGTAAAAGAGAGTTCTTTTTTCCAGTTCATTATCAAGCCTCCTTGGAGACATAGATGGTACAGCTATGTCTAGTAAGCTTCATAAAATGAATTACGTCAATATGCTCTATTGGTGGGTGTTATTGCTTGCTCATGATTTGTTATACTTTGGAATATGAATACACAAGAGTTTCATAGTTCAAAGAAGGTGCGACTTTGGGTCATTGGCGTACTTATTGCAATAGGTGTCATTGCTCTTTTCTTTGTGAAGGGTACGTGGGCAAAGGTGGCTATCGGTGCAATGATCGCCATCTTGCTTGGAGCGTTTGGCATGGAGGCGACGAACAATGATTACGATGTGGGTAAGCTCGTAGAGACGAGGTCGTTCAGTGCTTCGAAGATAGAGCGTGATGGAAAGGGGAATCTTGTGAATGTCGATGCGTTTTGTAACGCACAGGAGTCAGACTACAACTGCGTGGACTTCAAGACTCAAGTGGAGGCCATGACCGTATACAACAGATGCAAGACGCTCGGAAAGAATATGGATGTCTATGGACTTGATCGTGACAAGGACGGTAAGGTGTGTGAATCACTCCCTGTTGGAGCAAAATAGAATTGCGAGCGCGATGTTCTTTCTGTTGTTCGCGGCATAATAGCAAATACCCCCGAAAGGGGGTATTTGTTTAAAATGAAAACTTTTCGAAGTGTATGTTCTTGATCGGAACACCAAGGCCTTCGAGATTTTTTACGGTCGCGGTCATCATGGGGGGTGGCCCGCAGAGATAGACGTCGCGATCGTAGAAATCGGGAGTGAGTCGCACGAGCTTCTCGCGATCGATGAAGCCACTTTCGTAACCTTCCGTCGGTGCACTCATGATGTAGTGAATAGTGAATGGGTGGATCTTTTGGAATTCCTCAAATTCTGCGCGGAAAGCGATGTCCTCAGGTGTGCGTGCCGCATACATGAGTACGAAATCTTTCTTTTCTGTGACGAGGTGTCCAATAAGTGCGCGGATCGGTGTGATCCCGATACCTCCTGCGATAAGTAGAAGTTTATCGCGAAGCGCCGCCTTATCCACGAAGAGTCCGAGTGGTCCATCAAGAATGACGCGTGTGCCGACCTTGAGTTCTCCTAGGCGTTTTGTGTAGTCACCGAGCGCCTTTATGGTGAAGCGTACACAGTTGGTATTTGGTTCAACAGAGAATGAGAAGGGGTGTGAATACCAGAGTCCCTTCTGGAGGAATGTGATGTTTGCGAATTGACCTGCTTGATAGGAGAATTGTTCGATATTTTTCCCTTTGATATATATCGAGTAGGTATCCTTGGTCTCCATGGTGACATCCGCAACACGGAATTCAAACCGCCATGCATTTAAGAGTGGTTTGATGAGTCGGTAAAAAAGCATAACACCAAAGACGGTAAAGTTGAGCACGAGCCAATAGTAAAGATATGGTGCCACTGAGACATCCCCACTCTCTATTTGATGCGAGAAGGCGAGTCCTATTGCGAGATAGACGAGCAGGTGCGTGAAGTACCATGTTTCATAGCGTAAGCGTTTACGAATGATCGGGAGTGACAGCACGATGATATATGCAAAAAGGATGATGCTCACAAATGCGGCAAAGATATCTTCACCGTTCGCAAGGAAGTCCGCGAATTGCTGATAGAAGGTATAGCCATTTGCCTGCGCGCTCGCCATCGTGAGGAGAATAGGATGTCCGAGCATGAAGAGAAGTATGGAATATCCGATCCAGCGATGGATCTTGTTCATCTTGTCATGACCGAATGTCTGCTCGATTACCGTGATGCGTCCAATGAGGAGAAGTTCGAGGAGTATTGCGACCTCGGCAAAAAGCCCCGCAAGTCGTCCGAGCGCTTTCAGTATATTACCGTCCTCGGGATTCTGAATATAATATGATGATCGTGTGTACCAGATCGCAATGATCGCGATCATGTTGAGCGCAAGGAGTCCATACCAGAATATTTTTTTCATAGTGCGTGGCGAGCGGAGTGGGGTGGGAAGCGCAAAATAGACGTCGATAATCATGATAGGTGTAATGTTAATTATTCAATTCAACCACAAAAGTCTGTGCTCCCGCCATACCTGGTTCGTAATAGAGCCACCAACGCTGATCATCTTTGGGGACGGCGAATCCGATCTCTTCACGCAATTTGTCTCCGGGCAATATTTCCCCTGAAAGCATTTCGTGTGAAGAGACCACGGCACTGTTCCTGTAGACGTGACCTGCTTCGTCTTTGAGATAAAAATTTAGGAGGGGAATGATCTGTATTGATGAGGTGGAGATGTTCTCAATAGTGAGGTCAGCGATCACAAATTTCATTCCTTGCGGTGGAGTGAGTGGGCCTGCACCCACGAAGTCCTCGCGAAGTGTGTGAACGGTGAAAGCAACATCAGTGCCCACTACGCGCTCGCTCATCTTTATAGTTTCAAAGTGATCACCTCGAGTCGGTGTACTCTTTGCCTCATTCATCAAAAGAAGCGCTGCATTCACAGAGAGAAGTATAGTCGAAGTGATGAGTAGAATATTTGTTGTTGTGCGGGAGGAGAATTTCATTATTGGAATACACCGATATAGTACGCTTGTAAGACGGAATTGAGTGCAGAGTTCGAATGTTTCTTTCCCCCGCTTGTTCCCGAAATGAATGGTCCGTACATGTTCTTGCCACAGTAGGGGACGATCACGTCACCACCAGGGTGATTGTTTCCATTCGCGACATAACCCGTGATGTTGTACGCCTTGTTGATGGGGCTTAAGTAGACCCAGCAATTTGCGCGGGTGTTGTGTTGTGCAATATCTGCGGCAGTACACACTCCGCCGCTTCCGCATGCGGCAGGTGTTGGGGTTGGTGCAGGTGCGGCAGCAACAGTAACGGTCGCATTCTTTGATACTGACCCACCTCCGCCTGTGCATGCGAGTGTGTATGTTTTTGATGCAGTGAGATTGCTCTGCGCCTGCGTGCCGCTCGTTGCTTTTGCTCCACTCCATGCTCCGCTCGCAGTGCATGAGGTCGCATTTGTTGCCTTCCATGTGAGCGTCGCACTGCTTCCTGAGGTTACTGATGTTGGCGATATGGAGAGTGTGAGGGTGGGTGCTGGTGTTACGGCGGGGGCAGGTGTTGTTGGGGGAGCAGTTGGAGCTGGAGAAGTTGCTACGGGTGCTTCCGCAGTAGGTGGCGCAGGGACTATTGGTGTTGGGGTGTTCACCGCAAGGGTTCCTTTGCTCGGAGTCAGTCCTGTCGACTTTGGTGAATTATTTCCTTCGCTATCAAAAGCTAAAATACTGTATCGATGTAACGTCGGAGATATTACTTCGACATCCGCAAAATATGATTCGTTTGTGGTGCCAAGATCGTTGCCGTCACGAAATATGCGATATCCCCTTACTCCAATATTGTCCTTTGAGGGCGACCACGAAAGTGTGACCGATGTTCCCACTTTGGTCTCTGTATATATTGCAGTGATCTCGCTCGGTGTTGTGGGTGGGGTCCAGTCGCTCTTCTGAGGTTTTGTTGTTTGGGGTGTTTTTACTGGAAGCGTTACTGTGGGAGCAGGAGAGATCGTCTCAGTGTTTTCTGTTGAGGAGGAGGTGGCGAGAGGTGTTTCAAGTATGGATTCCGTTGGCGCATCAATAGCAGCGTAAGACGGCGGAATCTCCACATAGCTTTCCTTCATATATGTTCCATAGCCAAGGAGGCTAGCGAAGATGATGGTGATGGCAAAAAATATTGGCATAAGTATTACTGAACGACGATTGTTCCCTGGTTTCCGTTGCTGTCTTTTGCTTCGAATGTCCAAGTTCCTGCAGTAGAGAACGTCTTTGTGCTTTGCGTGGTGTCGTGATCAAGTTTGATGCTCGAGATCGTGTTTGGTGTAAATACTGTGCTTATCTCATCGCCGATTGGCGGGACATAGGTGAATGTGATCGAGTCTCCCGCCTTGAGAGCGAGACTCGTTGGGGTGTAATTCCCCGAGCTTGTGACACTTACTGCGTAGGTCGTGGGTGTCCCCGTTGTTCCTGTTTGAGTTGCGCCTGAGTTTGTTGTTGCAGTCTCTGTTCCCGCAGGCGTTGTCGGTACGTTATTCATGCATGCGTTCGTGCAATAATCATTATCGATCTCGTTGCCATCATCACATTGCTCGAGTTGATAGTTCACGATTCCGTCTCTGCAATATGCAACACTGCAGGTGTTCGTACACATATCGTTGTCATTCTGATTTCCATCATCACATTGCTCGTTCCTATCTTGGACACCGTTTCCGCAGAAAGAGATAGGTTCTGGGGCGGGGGTCGATACGGGTTCTTGCGTTGGCGCCACAGTAGGTGTCGTCGGCGCAAGTGCTTCTGGTGTTGGTGCTGGAACCTCGGGTGTTGTGAGAAGAATATTCCTTACTTTTGAATTATTTCCTTCTGCATCAAATGCTGAGATACCAAAGACGTAGGTGGTTCCTGGAGTGAGGTTGATGAATCCGCGAAGGGTCTTCATCGTCGTTCCAACTTCGACACTTTCTTTGTAGATGCGATAACCTTTTACTCCACGATCGTCGGTAGATGGTGACCATCGTAAGACGATCTGATTGCTTTCAAGCAGGTCAGCGCGCAGGTTGGTTGGGGTCGATGGGGGTGTGGTGTCAGATACTTCTCCTGATTCCATTGTTGTCCCCATCGCAAGCTCGTCGCTCGGAATTGCTGTCGGGAGTATCTCGGTGCTACTTGCATTCAATGCTTCAAGAAGAAATGGAGAGCTTGTCCCCGAGGGGGACTCCGTGATGAGTGTCGTGGGTTCCTGAACTTGCTCATCCGCGTTGCTGCGATAATAGAAGGCACCGTATCCGAGAATAAGAACGATGAACAAGAGGACATAGAAGAAGTTTATTCGTACGGTCGTCGGCACAGCATTACCATTGTTCATAATAGAGAACATTATACAATAATGAAGATGAATTTTGCGTGTAGACGCTACTTTTGAGCCGAAATATTGCTCAAAATGCCTATTTTGGGGTATTTTTCTTTAATGATATCGCCTCCCATGAAGCGAAGTGCTTGTGAGGAGTCTTTTCCCGCAAGATCATGGTATCTCCCTCCAGGGGCGTAATATTCTTTGCCCAAGGTCACATCATACACATAACCATCAAGTCCAACATAGATGGGGAGCGCAGGATCGGTGCCATCGTATGTGCGTAAGTCGCTCTCGGTAAATATGGGAAGGGTTTTGTCTTCTTCGCTTAACGTCGGAACACTTTCTTTTTGTGCGCTAAATATTGGCACATACATACTGAACGCAAGGAGCGTGACTCCAAGGAGTAATACGGTGATGAATAGATGAGTTCGCTTCATGTTCTGAATGATACACATTTTTTTATTTTGTTTAAATAAATGCGCCTTTTGATATGTAAAAGAAAATATGTAAAAATATAATGCATATTATGGAATTTGATTGGCATTTCGCACTCGGACTTATCGGAGGACTCCTCGCACTTGGTGCGATCATTCCGTACATCAAAGATATTCTCCATGGCACAACTCGTCCGAATGTCGTTTCATATTCGCTGTGGGCAATTCTTCTCTCGATATCCCTGTTAGCGCAATTGAGTGCCGGTGCGTCATGGTCTGCTGCGCTTATTATTGGTGATCTGATCGGTACGACGATCATTGTTGCTCTTTGTGTTGCGGGTTACGGATATCGAAAGCACGGATGGGGGGAGAAGGTTTGTCTTGCACTCGCTATTCTTGCGATCGTCTCATGGCAGCTTACGCAAGAGCCAGTCATTGCGATCATGTTTGCGGTACTTGCAGATGCAATGGCTGCGATGCCAACACTTATGAAAACATTTCGTGACCCATGGTCGGAGCTCCCCACGATGTGGCTCATCATTGCGCTTGGTGCATTGTGCGCGGCTTTCTCGACGACTATTGTTGACCCCGCAAATCTTATCTTTCCGATCTACCTCCTTCTCATGGATGGACTCATTGGCGTCGTTGCACTTGTTGGTCGCAATATCGTACCTGAGCCTGTTCAGGAAGTTTAGAAATCTCCATAGATTCCGATAATTAATCACTGCATAAAACGGCCGTAATCGTTCGGCGGTTTTGTTTTGATTTTTTTGTAAAAAAAAGACCGCCATTGAGGCAGTCAGAGTTTTGTCTATTGTTGTCCTCATAAAGGGAGGGTGAATAAATTTTCTTTCATTCTCATTCCTCGAAGAACGCGAGCCATCGGTTCAAATGAGTCACGCGCCTTTCGTGCGAGCGTTGCGTCGTTCATGCGGTGAATTGCTTCGAGTCGCATGGCAAGGTGATCGTAGGATGATCGTCCTGCGGACATGAGGTATGACGCAGATACAAGCATGCGATTTGTTCGTTCGGGAAATAGTCCAAGAATAAGCAGTGATGTGGATGCGGCACGAGCGAGCCGTGTGGCATCATTCTTCTCGATTCCCTCAAGAAAATGGATGGCGATCGGCGTATCCATAAAATGTGTCTCATGGAGGTATTCCATGAGTGTTACGACAAGATGTTTTTCGATCACAAGTGGAAGTGTCACATTCGCATGTGCTTCGCCGTGCTTTACTGCGTCGTGCCAGAACTCATCAACGGCACCATCTTTTGGGGTGACGATCTGTTCGTCGAGGGAGATTGGAATGAACATTGCGCCTCCTTATATGTTGGTCGCTTTCTATTCTTATTCATACTCTTGTTTGTTGAGCAGGTAAAGTGATGAATGGTTCATATTTGCAGGTCATTCAAATTCACTTCATAATTACCTCATATGGATACAACAACACTATCACCCTTGAAGCGTCTCGCTTCTCCTTGGGGAATCATACTCATCATAATTTTACTCATTGGTTCTTGGTCTGTTTCCGCATACAACGGACTCGTCGCTTCGAGCGAGAGCGTTGATAATCAGTGGGCGCAGGTTGAGACACAATATCAACGCCGCCTCGATCTCATCCCTAATCTCGTGGAGTCGGTGAAGGGAATCATGAAGCAAGAACAAGAGGTCTTCGGGAAACTCGCCGAGGCACGCACGCACTATGCAGGCGCAACGACAGTCGACGAAAAAGCGCGTTCGGCTGGCGAGGTAGAGTCTGCGCTCGGACGCCTGCTTGTGGTGATGGAAAATTATCCAGAGCTCAAGTCGTCAGAAAATATACAGACGCTCATGGCGCAACTGGAAGGGACAGAGAATCGCGTTTCTGTTGAGCGTGGACGATTTAATGATGCAGTGCAGATCTATAATCTCAAGGTGAAACAATTCCCCGGAAGGATCTTCGCCACTCTCTTTGGATTCGGTGAACGAAGTTACTTTACCGCAGATGAGGGAGCGGCACAGGCGCCAGCGGTTTCTCTGTAGTCCACCATGAATTTCCCCTCCCTCCTTCTGAAGGTGATATTCGGAGTCTTTGCGCTCCCCGTACTCGCTTTTGCTTATCAATCTCCTCCTGCACCCGTCGCATTCGTCAGCGACTTCGCAGGAATGTTTAGTATGGAGGAACGGAATATGTTGGAGGAGAAGATCTCCACATTCAATGCATCAAGCTCGAACGAGTTTGCGGTGGTGACCATTGAGACGCTCGGTGGGGACACGATAGAGAATTACGCGAACAAACTTTTTGCAGAGTGGCATATCGGTAAGGCGGCACATGATAATGGAATTCTGATCCTCATTGCAAAGCAAGAAAGAGAGGTGCGTATTGAGGTGGGGTACGGACTTGAGGGTGCTATCCCCGATGCGCTTGCGCACAAGATCATCACGAAGGATATCACTCCGCAATTCAAGGATGGGAATTATTATGCAGGCATCGACATCACGCTCGATCATCTTATCCTCGCGACAATGGGGGAGTATGTACCAGAAGAGTCTCCCGTTGGTGGGTTTTGGTCCCTTGTGCGTACGGAACCTTTTAATATATTCGTGCTTGGTATCATTGGGCTTCAGTGGCTTGCTGCGATACTTGGTCGCACGAAGTCCTGGTGGCTCGGCGGGGTGCTTGGTGGAGTAGCGAGTCTGAGTATTTTCTACTTTATCACCCTGAGCACGCTCACCCAGTTCTGGGTATTTTTCTTGCTTGTCATCAGTGGTTTGTTCTTCGATTATGTTGTCTCATTGGGCTACAAGAAGGCACACACCTCGGGATTAACTCCTCCGTGGTGGACGGGTGGTGGAGGATTTTCTGGAGGTAGCGGCGGCGGAAGTTTCGGCGGTTTTGGCGGTGGCTCGTCAGGCGGTGGCGGCGCATCAGGGAGGTGGTAATGTGAAACATTTCTCAAATCAGGAATATAATGATCACATGACCTATCTCGCAACGCTCTCCGATAAAGATATTTTCCCCCATAAAGAGTTTTCCTCAGTACTTGAGTGGGTCTTGCGTCCGACAGTAAAGATCATTTTGCAAAATAATGAAGGAAAGATCGCTCTCGTAACAAATCCCATACACAACATATTTCTTCTTCCTGGTGGTGGCATAGATGAGGGTGAAGATGTTTTTGTTGCGGCAGATAGGGAGTGCAGAGAAGAGGTGGGGTATGTAATTATTCCGACGGAGATCATTGGAGTTACGGAAGAGTATCGTGCGCGTGAGGGAAAGAGATGTGAGACATATGGCGTACTCGCTTCCGTGAAAGAAAAGATATCTGAGGATCTACGCACTGAAGAAGAAAAAAAGAATGGACTTATTGTTGTATGGTTTTCCAAGGAGGAGGTGGAAAAGAAATTTCATGAACAGGAAGAATTACTTCGTGCGGGGAATATAGAATTCTACAATACGGGATTTAATATTATCCGCGATAGTCTCTTTTTTAAAGAGGCATCTCGCCGAGGCTTGGTATGATTTTTAAGAAATTTATTTTAACTCAGTCGCCTGTCATTGTCTCTGTATGTATCACCCAAAACAACTTATAGAAACATTAATAGCACATCCAGTGCTTGAGGGTGCGGGGGTGCGACTGCATCGGGGTTTTGCGACTCCTCAACTTCCGCGTTTCGACCCTTTTCTCCTTTTTGATGATTTTAGTTCGTCGTCACCCGAAGATTATCTCGGTGGATTTCCGATGCACCCGCATCGTGGTATCGAGACGGTAACGTATGTCTTGGACGGCGAAGTGCGACATCGCGATTCTTTGGGAAATTCGGGAAGTATTCGTGGTGGAGATATTCAGTGGATGTCTGCAGGAAGCGGTATCATTCATGAGGAAATGCCGGAAGGAATGGGCGGACTCCTTGGGTTTCAGCTGTGGGTAAATCTTCCTAAGAAAAATAAGATGATGCAGCCGCGCTACCAGGATGTGAGAAAAAATATTATTCCCGTTACTTCCACCTCCGCCCATGCAGAAATAAGAGTTATTGCAGGAAGGGTGGGGGAAGTGAGTGGTCCAGTTGCTGATATTGTTGCGGACCCGATCTATCTTGATGTGACTGTTTCTCGTGAGCGTGAATTTATTTTTCCCGTACCGGAAGGTTATACGACATTTATTTATATGATGAGTGGTACCCTTGCACACGGACTCCAAGAGCCTGCTGTTCACAAGAAGGGGGCCATACTTCTTTTTTCTCACAAGGGTGATCATGTTGCAGTTCGCGCGGGTTCATCCTCTGCACGATTTCTTCTTATTGCGGGCAAGCCACTTCATGAGCCGATCGCATGGCACGGTCCCATTGTGATGAATACGAAAGAAGAGCTTCATCAGGCATTTAATGAATTAGAGAGTGGTGCTTTCATTAAGGATGAAAATTAAGATTCGCTTTGTTTGGATCGTTGGTAATGACCAGCACAGAGAGTAATATATATCTTATGAGTGAACATTCCGAACAAAGACATTGGACAGGAAAAGAGCGTCGCCGCAAAAGGTCATTGATCATTTTTCTTGGCATACTTGCGATGCTATTCGTCTTTGTTTGCATGCTTTTTGTTCGTGAGTATTTCTCGCTGCGTCACTCGGGTTTCTTGCGTCCCCATGCTGCATATCAGGGGAGAGAGGTAAATCTACGCCTGATCTCTAATATTGAAAAGATCGAGAGTTGGATGACATTCGATTATCTCAGTGCGTCATTCGGTATTCCCGCAGAGATGTTGCGTGAGCGCCTGCATATCACAAATAGTCATTATCCTCGTATGTCGATACGTCGTGCCGCTCGTGAGCAGGGTGTGCCACCCGAGGAATACTTGATTCAAGTGAAAGAAATCATTCAAGAATATCTCTTATCAAAGAATATTCCTTAATATGGAAAATTTTCTTGATACATTTCTTACTTTCGTCCTTCTGTATAAATATGTGGGACTTTTTGTGATCTCGTTTGTTGCTGCATTCATCTTTCCTGTTCCATCAGGGACAGCACTTGCGGCCGCGGGAGCATTTGCTTCTCAGGGGTATTTCAGCTTCCCTTTGGTGATAGCAGCCGCGCTTCTCGGAAATATCATGGGCGATGCGACGGGGTATCTTCTGTCGCGACGATATGGAGAG
Source organism: Patescibacteria group bacterium (assembly GCA_036846065.1). Classification (GTDB taxonomy): domain Bacteria; phylum Patescibacteriota; class Minisyncoccia; order Phycocordibacterales; family UBA6899; genus MHLP01. Next base: position 13,216 of record DAIUCR010000011.1, read on the forward strand.
CTGATGCTGCGACGCGCAGGTTTTGCTCGAACTCTTCGTTCGCGGCAATATCTTTTTGTGAATAAACATTTTCAAGCATCTCCTCATGTAATAATTTTCTTTAGCAGATTTTTTACTCAGATAAATGCATTAGTGAATATTTTGGCAGGGACGGGGAAGATGCCTCCGAAGACTTTTTTTCTCCCTGAAGTGCTCGGTGAGATCGCTTTTGTCCTCGTGTATGGATATGCTGGTTTTTTGCTTGGTGCGCAATGGGAAGAGAATTTCAGCATCATAACGAATGGTGTGGTCGCGATCATTCTCCTTGGTGTGATCATTACGACCGGTCGGATCATCTTGTCGCGAAAGCAGAATACCTAGAGCATTTTTGCGGATACGTACGTCTTTGTAGTTGACTTCATACCCCATGGGGGTATAGACTGGAATATATGAAGTCATCAAAT
>DAIUCR010000011.1:13758-25908 GCA_036846065.1 Patescibacteria group bacterium
TAGTTGACTTCATACCCCATGGGGGTATAGACTGGAATATATGAAGTCATCAAATTCAACGCAAAAAATCATTCGTCGCCTTAAGATCATTGAAGGGCAAGTGCGCGGATTACAGGAGATGGTGGAAAAGGGGACATACTGTATCGATGTCATTACGCAGACCTCCGCAGTAAAGAGTGCGCTCTCGGGTGTTGAAGACGCTCTTATGGAGGAGCATCTTGGGACATGTGTGCTCCATCAAATGAGATCAGGACAAACAGAAAAAGCAAAAGAGGAGATCTTAAAAGTGTATAAATTAAAAAGAAAGTAATATGACTCCGAATACCTACAAGATAAAAGGAATGCATTGTGCATCATGTGCGGGAATCATCGAGAAGACCTTTTCAAAGATCGATGGCGTCCGATCTGCGTCGGTGAACTATGGGACAGAGACGGTCAGTCTCGTCTTTCGTGATACATCTATTGATCCAGAAGTTCTTTCCGAGAAGATCGAACCACTTGGTTATTCGCTCATCATTCCTGATCTGCATCATGCGGGAGACGATATTTCACGCATGAAAGACGACAAAAAAAAGGAGTTGGCACAACTTCGAGTGAATGTGCTCTCGATGATACCACTTGCGGTGGTGAGTATCTTTGTAATGGGTTGGGAAATATTTGGACAATGGAAGATCGTTCCACTGATGCCAGATATATGGATGGAATTCTTCCATCATCTTTTACCCATCTTTGCGACATATGCACTCGTTGTTGTCGGCAAGCCGTACCTTCAGGGACTCTATCGCTTCCTCCGTCACGGAGCTGCAAACATGGATACACTCATCGGTCTCGGTACTGTGGCTGCGTTTCTTTATAGTTTCATCGTGAGCGCGTTTGAGGAATCCCTGAGTAAGTTCGTTAATGTGGAATATACATACTATGACGTGACGATCGTAGTTATCGCGTTCATATCACTTGGAAAATATCTTGAGATGCGCTCAAAAGAGCGAACAGGGGATGCGATCGAAAAATTGCTTAATTTGCAGGCAAAGACCGCGCTCGTCATGAGAGGTGGAAAGGAAGAGCAGATTCCTGTTGAGAGTGTTCGAGGGGGAGATCTCGTGATCGTGAAGCCGGGTGGCAAGATCCCTGTCGATGGCATACTCACAGAAGGTGCATCTTATGTAAACGAATCAATGGTGACCGGTGAGCCTGTGCCTGCCCTAAAACAAATCGGGGACACTGTTGTTTCTGGTACGACCAATACTGATGGAGCGTTCATTTTTTCTGCGACAAAAGTGGGAAAGGAGACAATGTTGGCGCGTATCATTGCGATGGTTGAGGATGCACAGGGAAGCAAGGCTCCCATACAAGCGCTCGCTGATAAAATATCAAGTGTCTTTGTTCCCGTTGTGCTTGTTCTTGCCTTTATTGCGCTTGGGTCATGGGTTTTCATTGGTGCGCAGTACCTCGGGTTTGCACAGGCCCTCTCGTACGGCCTCGTTTCTTTTGTGGGTATCTTGGTTATCGCGTGTCCTTGTGCGCTTGGGCTTGCAACGCCGACCGCGATCATCGTTGGAGTAGGGAAAGGTGCAAAGGAGGGAATCCTTATCAAAAATGCAACGGCGCTTGAAAGACTTGGGAAAGTGGACGTGCTTGTTGTGGATAAAACAGGAACAATAACGAAAGGGAAGCCGGAATTTGTTTCAGTGCAAAACTTCTCAGCAATGAAAGACGAAGAGGTCGTTGCGATACTTGCTTCACTTGAAAGCAGGTCAGAGCATCCGATCGCACATGCGGTCACTCTTGCCGCAACAGAAAAAAATCTCACCATTCCCCTCGTCTCGGATTTCCTTGCAATAAAAGGGAGGGGAGTGAGTGGAAAGATCGACGGAGTAGAATATTATGCCGGGAGTGTGAATTTTATTTCAGAACTCGGTCTATCTCTTGATCGTACGTCACTCGAAAAAGAGACACGAGAAGGAAAGACTCCGATCATTCTTGCGACAAAAAGAGATGTCCTTGGTGTAGTGATGGTTGCGGACATCGTAAAGCGTGGTGCAAAAAAAGAAATATCCCGATTACATCAACTTGGTATCCGTGTCGTAATGCTCTCGGGTGACGACAAGAATACCGCAGCCTATATTGCGAAAGAAGTTGGCATCGACGAGGTTTTTGCCGAAGTATCCCCAGAGGATAAGTTAAAACAAATAAAGACGCTTCAAGCGGAAGGACTTGTTGTGGTCATGGCGGGTGATGGGGTGAATGATGCTCCCGCTCTTGCGCAGGCGGATGTTGGTATTGCAATGGCAACGGGGACAGATGTAGCGATCGAGTCTGCGGGGGTAACGCTTCTTCATGGAGATATTTCCAAGATAGTCAAAGCGATCAATCTTTCAAAAATGACCATGCGTGGCATTAAGCAAAATCTTTTCTGGGCATTCATTTACAATATCATTGGCATCCCGCTTGCGAGTGGAATATTGTATCCCGTCTTTGGGTGGCTCTTGAGCCCGGTCTTCGCCGGACTCGCGATGGCCTTCTCAAGCGTCTCGGTCGTTGGAAATTCATTACGTTTGAAAAATAAAAAAATATAAGCAATATGAGTACAACATCACAAACATACACGTTTCATGTTTCGGGAATGCATTGTCATTCGTGCGTCCTCATGACAGAGAGTGAACTGACAGATCTTCCTTATGTGTCACATGCGAAGACAACCCTCAAAACAAATTCAGTCACCGTGACGGGGGATTTTGGCGATAAGTCAAAGGAAGAAGTTGCAGCACTTTTAACTAAAGTGCTCTCGCCGAAAGGATACACATTATCTGTCTTCGAGATCAAAGAAACAAAAGAGTGGGATGATTTTAAGATCGCCATTCCTGTCGCTCTCTTATTTGCCATCGCATTCGTCTTGCTTCAGAAGACCGGCCTCGTAAATTTGATCAGTGGTGACGGTGTCTCGTATGGTACCGCATTCATGATCGGTATCGTGGCGTCACTTTCGACGTGCATGGCGGTCGTTGGAGGATTGGTCCTTTCGATGTCGGCAACATTCGCGCGCGAAGGAGACAAGATAAGACCGCAGGTGCTTTTTCATGTTGGACGACTGGCTGCGTTCTTTTTTCTTGGTGGAGTGATCGGTTCTCTTGGTGCAGTATTTCAATTAAGTACTGTTGCAACATTCGTACTGAGTGTGTTGATCGGTGTTGTAATGCTTGTGATGGGTATCAACCTTCTTGGTGTCTTCCGGGGTGCAAGACGATTTCAAATAGGAATGCCGCAGTTCATTTCGAAGCACGCCCTCGGTGTGTCGAAGTTGAATCACACACTTACTCCGCTCCTTGTCGGTATCGTGACATTCTTTCTTCCTTGCGGATTCACACAGTCGATGCAGCTTTATACATTAGGGGCGGGAGATTTTCTTTCGGGGGGATTAACAATGTTCGTTTTCGCGCTTGGGACTTTGCCCGTGCTTAGTCTCGTGAGCTTTAGTTCACTTGCTATCCATGAAAATAAAAATGCTGGGGTATTCTTTAAGACTGCGGGTCTCATTGTGATCATGTTCGCACTTTTCAATCTGGCAAACAGTCTTGCGGTGATCGGCATTATTCCGCCACTCTTTAATTTCTAATCTTGTAGACGCTTATGATGAAACCATTATTACTTTCATTTCTCGCCGCTGTCGTTCTTGTTGGTGGCGCACTCTACGCTACGGGGGGAGTACGGGGCGATGCGGAGGATGTGGGGGAGATAAAAAATAACGTCTCGGTTGTTGACGGAAAACAAATTGTTGAGATACGCGCGCGTGGAGGATATATTCCTGAAAAAAGTGTCGCGAAAGCAGGTATTCCTACGGTTATTCGTTTCATGACAAAAGGAACATTCGATTGCTCTTCGTCGGTGCGTATTCCGAGTATGGATGTGAGTGTTCGCCTTCCCGCAAGTGGTGCAACTGATATTGAGCTCGGCACTCCCAAAGCAGGACTCCTTCAGGGAATGTGTAGTATGGGTATGTATCCCTTCGAGATTCTTTTTGAGGAGTAGTCGATCGTCGGATGTATGAACAAAAACAGGACGATCTGTCGTCCTGTTTTTTTATGATGCAATCTTTGTTATTTAGTGAGTTTGTCAGCGAATGCGTGATTGACGTCACGGTGGCGCATCTCGTCTTCTCGTGTCGCGAGTACAACTTCTTTTAGGCGTGCGTCTGCGGGGAGTTGCCAGTATCGGATAGCAATCTCTGGAGCTTGTATATTTCGATGTGGCTCCGCCTCGAGCTGATTGAGGTAACCTGTGTAGCTGTGCACCGCCTCTTCCTCAAGGTATCCAACGAAACGATGACCCGTGCGTGGGGAAAAGAGATACGTAACAAAGTAGAGGTGATAGATGATGAATTGTACGACCATAATAAGGAATCGTTCTGGCATTGTTGGTTTTGCAACATGCACATAAACCATAAGATGAATACGTTCATTCTCTGCTTCGTCGACGAGTGTCTTGATCCATCCGTGATCATCGCGAATGTGGCGGAGTGACTTCAGGTGCTGGAGCAATCCTCCGACCATACCGGGAATCGCTGCAACCGTCTCAAGGACAACTGCGCGATGACCGTAACGCTTGAGGAAGAATAAGTCAGCAGTACGTGCGGCAATATGCACCATCATGTAAGCGATCTTGTCCGAAATAGTCTTCGGTTTGTGATGGAAAATAGTTTGATGCTCACGAACGGCGGGTTCGTGTCTAATTGCATCAGGGTCTTCGTGTTCAATATACGTCATAATAAGTTTCATTATACCTGCTTTGTTTTTTCCGCAAAGTTTGTTTTATGATGGACTCCTTGTTTTTTAAGGTCTCATGATAAGATTATGATCAATGACAGATCTGCCGCAATCACCCAAAGAAGCTATTTTTTACGAGGATGAGTATGTGTACGCATGCCTCGCGCTCTATCCGCTCACAAAAGGGCACACGGTTATTGTGTGGAAGGAGCGTATTTCAGATATACACTCTTTGTCTGACACTGAGTATGGGCATCTTATGCATGTTGTCGATCGCGTTCGCGATGCATTGCTGCGCACTCTTGAGGTGGAAAAGATCTACATGATGTACATGGATGAGATCAAACATGTTCATTGGCATCTCGTACCTCGATATGACGAAGAGGGAGTGAATGTACTTCTTCACTCACCAAAGCAAGCGAGTGACTTCTCTTTAGCTAATGTTGTAAGGGGGAATATTGTCGACGTTGATACGCGGGGGTAACTTTGCAGAAAAAAGTTTCCTGCTCGCACTCAATTCAGTTGCTTATTCGGTATCCAAGCCAAATACCAAGTACTCCACCTGCTGCACTTAAAAATACCGAAGAAAGAGAAAGTGCACTTCCTCCCCAGAGGAGTGGGATAAAACTTCCCGCAGTGGAACCGACAAAGAGTCCGAGCCAGATGAGTTGTTTCGAGTTGTCCATTATTGATAATTCTAGCACATTGTTCGTGTGCCCATGTATCATGGAGGAATGGAACTTATTAAGAATTTTCTACAGACTCGTGACATATCCCGTATGATTGTCGTTTTGCTTTTTGCTTGGTACTTTATGACTGCCGCACTCCAACAAAATTCTTGGCATCTTATCGATAGTGTAAATCTTGTTATACATGAGGCGGGGCATACGATATTCTTTTTCTTTGGAGAATTTTTTGGTATCGCCGCAGGCTCAGGCTTTCAAGTGTTTATCCCTCTCGTCTTTGTTCTCTATTTTTTCTTTCGAGCTGAATTCTTTTCCTCGTCGATACTTTTATTCTGGATCGGCGAAAGTCTCGTTAATGTATCAGTATATATTGGGGATGCAGTCGTAATGCAACTTCCGCTCTTGGGGGGAGACGGAACTATCCATGATTGGAATTATCTCCTCAGTCACACGGGACTGCTTCCTTTTACTCCGCTCATATCCTTGCTCATATTCATCTCTGGGTTCATGTGTATGAGTGCTGCCATCTTCTGGGGGATAATGTTTGCGACAAACAAGAAATAGTCCTTTTTCTCGCCAACTTTGAATTTCGTGATAGAATCGTGCCATATGAATAAGACAATGCTTTCACAGCTCGATTGGCGTTTCGCAACCAGAAAATTTGATTGTGAGAAGAAGGTTTCTGATGAAGATCTCGCCAAGATACTTCATGCTATCCGCATGGCTCCTACTGCATATGGAATTCAGCCATTCCATGTGTATGTGATATCCGATTGTGCTCTTCGAGAGGAAATGCGCAAGTCAGCGTTTCCGCAGAATCAGATCGTTGACGGTTCACATCTCCTGGTCTTTTGTGCGCGAACGGATGTCCCTGACCGTATCAATGCATTCGTTGATGTTGCGTCGCACGGAAGTGCGGTTGAAAAATTAAAATTACAGCCCATGCGCCTCTTTATGCATCAGGCGATCAAGACAACAGAAGGGGATGTAGCTCTTGATTGGACCGCACGTCAGGCCTACATTACCCTCGGCTTTGCTCTCGGTGCGTGTGCAGAGCTTGAGATCGATTCTTGCCCAATGGAAGGTTTCGATGGAAAGGAGGTTGATAAGATACTTGGAGTTCCTGCGCATATGCAGTCTGTGGTTGCGCTCGCTATCGGTTATCGCAAAGAAGGACCTGCATTTGACAAAACTCGTTTTTCAGAGGATGATTTATTCACAAAGAGATAATTTCAGTATTACTTAAATTAAATTTAAAAATATGGGAATGGAGCACAGCTGGGGAGAGGGACGTGCGATCGATGCAGAACACGGGCAGATAGGTGAGATGAGTCCGGAACAAGAGGCTACGGTAAATACGATCTTAGCGGGGAGTGAGCTCGAAAATGCAACATTTGGTGATGAGGAGAATATTCCGACTTCAACCGATCACTCAGCGCAGAATTAATTGTTTTCAAAGAACCTCATGAGCCGTCATGAGGTTTTTTATATGGTAAAATGCATAGAGTGATTACGTATAAATATATATATATATCTATGATGAAAGAATTTAAAGCTTTCGCGATGCGTGGCAATGTTGTCGATATGGCGGTCGGTATTGTGATCGGTGGTGCATTCGGAACGATCGTAACTTCCTTGGTGGGGGATATCATCATGCCGGTCATTGGTGTCGTGACGGGGGGATTAGATTTTTCTGGACTCGCATATAAGCTTGGCAACGCAACCGTCGCATACGGGAAATTTATTCAAGCCACATTCAGCTTTCTTATTGTTGCTTTTGCGCTTTTCATGTTGATCAAGGCAATGAACGCGATGAAGAAAAAAGAAGAGGAGAAGGCGGCGGAGCCCGCAGCCCCTGCTCCTGATGTTGTGCTACTTGCAGAGATCCGCGATCTACTTAAGAAATAATTAAGCACCAGAGTACTTCCGTTCGGTTGATAAATAAAAAACCACACCTAGGTGTGGTTTTTTGATTGTGTGTGTACAATGCAAAGTTTTTCTTCGAGTGCATTAAGTGTGGTGACAATGTCTCCGCCACTTTTTCGAATGAAATATTCGACTTGAAGATTGACTGTCGAGCCCACGTTATCCGCGCTCAATCGGAAATCACTTCGATATCCGATGACAAGCTTCTCGAGTCCTGCCGCGAATCCGACCTCTGCTGCTGTGCCACTGTCGACGTCTGGGCCATCGAGTATAGCGACAACAAGTGAACACTTTTTTATTGCTTCCGCATTGTTGCGCCCAATTGTCTTATTCACTTGAGACCAACGCTTGCGTTGTTCATAACCTTCGGGGGCGCTCATTGCAAATTCAATGACCAAAGGATCAGTGAGTGTCCACGGGTCAAGTACTTGAAATCCCGTTTTTGTGATCTGCGGAAGCAGTTTCTCATAGTAGAAAAATCTTCCTGCCTCGGAAAATCCAAGTGGACTTGCGACGTATATAGAAAGCTCCATAGCGGGACTCCTTTTTGTAAATTCTTGGCTTACTCTACTGGTGCATGGCAAGAAGTCAACGGAAATTTTGCTGGTAAAAAACACCCGTCGTTCGTGTTATACTGTCCAAATGGATTTTCTTGTTGACCTTATACAGAACTACGGTTATCTTATTGTGTTTATTGGGACGCTACTTGAAGGGGAGACCATTGTTATTCTTGCTGGCTTCGCTGCATTCCAGGGGCATCTTTCTCTTGAGTATGTCATTCCACTCGCTATCTTAGGTTCATCTATTGGTGACCACATCTTTTTTTATCTCGGTCGTTTTAAGGGTCGAAGCGTGCTCGCAAGGAGGCCACACTGGCATGCGCGTGTCGGCAAGATTCACTGTCTGCTTGAACGACATCAGAATTGGCTTATTTTTGGTTCTCGATTTATGTACGGCTTTCGTATGGCTATTCCCGTTGTGCTTGGAACGAGCAAGGTGTCGGCACTCCGTTTCTCCCTTTTGAATATTACGGGAGCGATCATCTGGTCTGTCTTTTTTGCTTTCGGCGGATATTTATTTGGTGAGGCGATCGAAAAATTTCTCGGGAACGTAAAGAAGATAGAGGGATATATACTTCTCGGTATCATCATCCTCGTTTTTCTTGTGCAGGTCATTAACTGGTGGATAGGAAGGAAGGAGGAAGCATTACTTGAAAAAGAAGAGGCGCTGTGTCCAAAGTCATCGACCGGAAAGTAGGGATAAAAATTTCTTTTGATATAATGGGAATAATGAATCAACATCCATCACTACGCGTTCTCTCTACACTGCTTGCTCTCTACGGAGTGCTTTTTACAGTCTGTGCGATCGGTCCTGTCGATCGAGCAACATGGTTCGCGGAGAATCTCACGGTGTGGATCATTGTGGGGGTTCTTGCGATACTCTTCGTGCGAGGCATTCGCTTCTCTACTACTGCATATCTTTTGATGAGTGTGCTCATTTTTCTTCATACTATTGGTGGGCATTATACGTTTGAAAAGGTTCCGTTCGATTGGGTGACGAATTTTTTTGGCTTCGAGCGAAATCACTATGACCGCATGGCCCACTTTACGGTAGGGTTCTATGCGTATGCCGTCGCTGAGTGGTTGTGGGCAAAGCGCCTCGTGATGAACCGATTCCTCTTGTGGACATATCCGGTCTTTGTGATTGCCTCTGTTGCAATGAGCTACGAGCTTGTGGAGTGGGTCTATGCTGCCGGCGCAGATCCTGCAGCTGGTGCGGCGTATCTTGGAAGTCAGGGTGATATCTGGGATGCTCAAAAAGATATGCTCGCAGATACGCTTGGTGCTATTGTTGCGACATCGTTCTTCTTCTGGGTCCATGGATTCCGTCGCTTGCGTACACAATTGTCCGAACGAACTTCACACGCTTTATGATGCATCGCGGTGGGCAACTTTTTCTTCTTGCGGGATTATGGCTTTCCTTCGTCGCTTTTGCGATGGGAGGGAGCACTCTTTTGCCGAGTGGTGAGCATATGCGCGATGAGTCGCCAGCGCTTTTGTATAAGTTTGCGCTCAATGAAGAGATCCGTCGACCGAGCGTCTCGCTCGGTGAAGGTCGTTCCGTCGTTGCTGATCTTCGAAGTATGCAGCTCTCGCTCTATGAGAATACTGTTCCCGTGCAGACATTTCCTATACTCTCAATGGGAAGGGAGGGGACGTTCTGGCAAACACCAACGGGGAGTTATGTCGTGCAGACGAAAGAGGTCAAACATTTTTCTTCCATAGGAGAAACATGGATGCCATACAGTATGCAGTTTTATGGAAACTTCTTTATTCATGGTTGGCCGACATATGTTGATGGGAGCGATGTTCCTAAGGGGTATTCCGGCGGGTGTATTCGTCTTGCAACAGCTGACGCAGAAAAGGTGTATGACTTTGCATCGATAGGGACGAAGGTCTTTGTTGTCGGTGGGGTATCTCAGGAAAATGTTGCGACGACCTCGCGATACTATCTTCGTGGAAATGGTGATCTTCCACCGATATCTGCCTCGAGTTTTGTTGTCGCAGATATGAAGCAGGGTTCCGTGCTTTGGGAGCGTGATGCGGAGTCGATGCGGAGTGCGGGAAATATCTCATCGCTCGTCACTGCGCTCACAGCCCTTGAAACGGTCAATCAATACAAGAAAGTTCGTATGAGCGAGCTCCTTTTGGGTCAGGCAGTATTGCGAAAGTATTCCGTAGGTTCTGCCGACGAGATACCTGTAGGCGCGCTCATTTACCCGCTGTTGTTTGATACAAATGATACCGCAGCAAAGGTCTTTGCACGCGATCATGGTACGAAGCAGTTCGTGAAATACATGAATGAGAAAGTATCTGCGATCGGCATGGAAGACAGTGTCTTTAGTGGTGCGCTCTCTGTTGATTCGTCGACAACGACGTCGCGCGATCTTTTTCGATTACTTCAGTACGTGGATGAACAGAAACATTTCTTGATCGACGTGACGCTTGCAAAAGATCGTATGCTTACCGATGAGAATGGTGCAAAGCGATATGCGTGGGAGAATAAGAATCCGTGGATCCTTGCGAATGATGCTATGTATCGTGGGGGAATTGCGGAGGTACATCCCGATGGATCAGGTAATGCCGCTGTTCTTTTTAGCCTTCCACTCTCCGAGTTTGATGATCGCACGGTCGCTTTTATCGTTCTTGATTCGGGGGATGTTATACATGACGTTGATGCGCTACGTACTTTTGTTGTGGAACATTTTGTATATGGCGTCGATGCAACCGATGCGATGTTTGTGAGAGAGGCGAACGAACCAACCCCGTCACTCTTTCAGAAGATGAAAGAAGTCTTTGACCTTGGAAAACTCCTTGAGGGCAACATTGAATACGAACGAGACGTGTAGTCCGATGGAACGATGATCATTCTCCCTCTTGCGACGCAGCAAGAATGAGTCCCTCAAGTGTGGGGGCTATCTTGTCTGCGATCTTTAGGTATCCTGCGTCGTTCGGATGTACTTGGTCAGCCATGAGTGTTGGATCATCGAGTATTCCATCGAGCGCGTTTGGAACAAAGAGAGACCCCGTTTCCTTGGCGAGTTTCTTGAAATCTTTATCAAGTTTGTCATGAAGTAAACCTCCTCGAACGCCAACAAGGATAACACTTGCGCCCACACCTTGTGTCCGCTCGATAATAGAACGTAAGTTACGGAATGTTTCTTCTTGCGGAATCTGTTTTAAATAATCGTTTCCACCAAGAAGAATGATGACGATGTGTGGGTGCTCATCGAGAACATCTTTTTGTAGTCTTTTTGCCGCATCGGCTGTCGTGTCCCCACTTACTCCCTTATTTGCAATATGTACATCAAGACGCTTTTCAAGTACGGAAATATATCCATGCGAAATATCACTCGCGCCAACTCCCGTAGTAAGACTGTCACCTAGTGCAGTAATAGATGTTCCTTTGGGTGGGTAATTGGTGATGGGGTAGTGTCCGGCAAAAAGAGTGACGATCTGCCATACCGCGCCGATCAATACAAGCCCCATGAGTACAAGAATATTCCGCGCATGCAGTGATTTCATGAAGTATAGTCTATCATGACCAAGCCCTTGACCTTTAGTCTGTAAGCATTAGACTCTGTGCAGAAGTAAGAACTCAAAGGAGTGTATATATGAGTGTGCCACAGTGGAGGCAGAAGCGACGGGGTCAGGGGTATTCGTATGCGGAGGTTGTTTCGGAGATTAGGCGTCGCGCGGCGGGTAATTATATTCTTCCGAAGAAAGAAAACGCACAGCGCTTGCGGGAAGCACTACTCAAGGCAAAACTTTTGTTTGAGCTTTCCGCAGATCTTCATGATTTTATGGAAGCACGACAACTCTCTGCGAATGATATCGGACAAGGCCTTTTTGGTATGTCTGACATGGCCGATGTGCTGAATACCATGCTTGATCCATTCCCCGCCGGAAATAAAAAGACCCCGATCGAACTCGATGGTATCGTCGATTATCTATATCCCGGTAAGGATTGTGATCCTATCCGGAATAACTTTGAAAAGGATTAACCATTTTAAAAAACCGCAGAGTAATGCGGTTTTTTCTTATCTTGACATGGGTTTACACACTATATATATTGTTGTATAATAAAAAGTACTAAACAAGAACAAAAACCATGGATATTAATAAATACACAACAAAAGCAAAAGAGGTTGTCCAAAACATGGTGACCTTTGCGCAGGAAGAGGAGCATCAGGCTATCGAGCCAGTGCACGCGCTTTT